>NZ_LIPP01000301.1 GCF_001418335.1 Streptomyces aurantiacus
CACCCGAATCACCACCCAAGCCACCCCACCACCCCACCCGGCCAACCCAAGTGGAACGCTCAGTGCGAGTGGGGCTCGTACCCCGGAATCGTCCCATCCGCCTTCTTCACCAGGAACAGCCCCGCCATCCCCATGTCCGAGTGGCTCTGCACATGGCAGTGGTACATCCACGCGCCGGCCCCGACCCCCTCCCCCGCGATCACCTGGAAGCCGAACGAGTCGGCGGGCCCCACGATCTTGTTGTCGATGACCTGACTCGGGTCGTCGGGGCCGGTCAGCATCCCGGTGCGGTTGTCCGCCCAGCGATGACCGTGCACGTGGAACGTGTGGTAATACTCGCCGTGCGTGATCATCACGAACTCGACGCGATCGCCCACGGTGGCCTCGAAGTTGGGGCCCTCATGGGCGGGCTTGTTGTTGATCATCATGTCGTTGAAGACGACGGTGAGGGTCTTGTCGGGGAGGATGTCACCCTTGCGGCGGACGATCACCGGACCGTAGAGACCGTTGCGGATGCCGCCCGTACCGTGCTCGGTGCCGACGACATGGTCGTGGTAGTGCCAGTACCCCGCGCTGCCCGCCCGCCAGGTGCCGTCCTTGCGGCGGCCGGGGACATGGGTGCGCCAGGTGTACGTACGGGTGTCGCCCGGCTCGACGTGGGACCGGCTCAGCTTCGTGCCGTCGCTCGACGTCTCGTAGTCCAGGCCGTGGACGTGCAGGCTCGCCGCCACGTCCATCGTGTTCTCGACCTCGATGTGCAGGGTGTCGCCCTCGTTGAGCTCGATCAGCGGGCCGGGGATCGACGCCTCGCCCTTCTCGAACCCGTAGCCCATCCGACCGCCGGCGAGCTTCTCGATGTAGAGCTTGATCCGCCTCACCTCGCCGCCCGCCGGGGCGGTCCTCGCCGCGCTCTCGGCGGGTGCCGCATCCTGCGCGGCGACGAATGACAACGATGTCGCGACCGTGGCCACTGCAGCTCCGCCCAGCATCATCCGCCGGCTGAAGCCTCGCCTGTCCATGACACTCACGCCATCCGTACCATCCGTGCCATTCGCGTCGTCCACGTCGCCGTTGTCGCTGATGTCACCGATGTCGCCCATGGTGGTGCTCATGCCCAACTCTCCCAACCTGCAACGCAATTGACGGATCAACGGAATCGCCGGAACCGAGTGACAGAGACGAACTGGGCAGACGCTAGTGGCATCGTCTTCGTTTATCCACACTCAGGACAAAGTTTGTGCGATCCCGGTCATAGCTATTGGCGAGTTCCGCGAAAAGGTCTAGCTTCCATGGCGCTGTTGCTGTGACGCGAGTGAGCCGAAGGGGCGTGACACAGGCTGGAGCGCCCCGGCGGCGACCGATTCCAAAAGGGACCAGAGGGGTGGGTGACCACATGCGGCTCACACCGCATCAAACGCCTTCAACGGTACGAAGGGTGAGCAGAGCCAGACGGAGAGGCTGGGCGGCCGCGCTGGCCGCCGGAGTCGTCGCCGCGGGTGTCCTCTCGGGGCCGGCCGCGAGTGCGCGCCAGGCGCCCGAACCACCACTGACAACGATGTCGATCAAGTCGCCACCCGGCGGCGCCAACGTACGCGTGCTGATCTTCCACGGGTCCGCGGCCGGCGAGGAGTCGCCCGTCGTCAACGCCGGTATCGAGGCGATCGAGGACATCGGTCAGTCCGGCCCCGCGGCCGGGCGCTTCAACGTGACGGCCACGGACGACGCCTCGGTCTTCACCAACGAGACGAAACTCGGCCGCTTCAACGCCGTCGTCTTCCTGACCGGCGGCGGAGACGTCCTCGAACCGGAGCAGGAGGCCGGTCTTGAGGCGTACATGGAGGCCGGCGGCGGCTTCCTCGGCATCCATGACGCGGCCCGCGCCGAGCCGTACTCGGACTGGTTCACCGGACTCGTCGGCGCCCGTCCGGCGGCCGGCAGCCCGACCAACGTACAGCGGGCGACCGTCGAGGTCGGCGACCGGCAGCATCCGGCCACCAAGGACCTGCCGCTCCAGTGGAAGCGTCCCGACCAGTGGCTGAACTGGGTCAAGAACCCGTCCGGCGACGTGCACACCGTGGCCCGCGTCCGCGAGTCGACGTACCAGCCGGGCACCGGCGCCAACGGCGCGGACCACCCGGTGTCCTGGTGCCGTGACTACGACGGCGGCCGCTCCTTCTACACCGGTATGGGCGGCACGGTCTCCTCGTACGACGAGACGGACTTCCGCGCCCATCTGCGCGGGGCGCTCAACTGGACGACCCGGATCTCCCGGGCCGACTGCAAGGCCACGATCAACTCCAACTACAAGGCGGAGCGGCTGACCCAGCCGAACCAGCCGGGCCAGAACGACCAGATCGGCGAGCCGCACGGCCTGGTCACCGCGCCCGACGGCCGCGTGTTCTACATCGGCCGCGGCGGCGCCGACTCCTCGCAGCCCGTGATCACGGACTGGAACAACCCGGACATCGGCAAGGGCAAGGGCGAGATCCACGTCTACGACCCGAAGACCAAGAAGGTCACGCTGGCCGGCGCGCTCACCGTCTTCGGCAACAAGGGCGGCGGCGACGAGCTCGTCAAGGTCGAGGAGGGCCTGCTCGGCATCGAGCTGGACCCGCGGTTCGCGGAGAACGGCTGGGTGTACCTGCACTACACGCCGCACTCCCGGATCAACCGTGACACGCAGATGGCCGAGCGCTACGTCTCCCGCTTCACGTACAACTCGACCACCAGCAGGCTGGACATGAGCAGCGAGAAGGTCCTGCTCAAGTGGCCGGTCCAGATCCACAGCTGCTGCCATTCGGGCGGCGGCCTGGCCTGGGACTCCAAGGGCAACCTCTACATCGCGACCGGCGACAACAACTCCAGTGGTTTCAGCGACGGTTACTCGGGCAACAACCCGCAGCCGAACTACAAGGGTGTCTCCTTCGCGGACGCGCGCCGCACGGCGGGCAACACCAACAACCTCAACGGCAAGATCCTGCGCATCCACCCGGAGCAGGACGGCACGTACACCCTGCCCGAGGGGAACCTCTTCACGGGCAAGGAGACCGCCGAGGGCGGCGGCAAGACCCGCGGTGAGATCTATGTGATGGGCGTCAGGAACCCGGCGCGCATCTCCGTCGACAAGAAGACCGACACGCTGTACGCGGGCTGGGTCGGCCCGGACGCCGGGTCGCCGTCGACGACCTGGGGTCCGGCGAAGTACGACACGTTCGCCGCGATCACCAAGCCGGGCAACCACGGCTGGCCGTACTGCATGGGCAACAAGCAGCCCTACCGGGACCGCAACCTGCCCGATCCGACGAAGCCGCTCGGCTGGTACAACTGCGACGCCCCGAAGAACGAGTCGCCCAACAACGACGGTCTCGTCAACCTCCCGCCGATCACCGGGAACACCATCTGGTACTCGCCCCAGGGCGGCGGACCCGACTTCCCGCGCGACGCCAACGGCATCCCGTCGTACAAGACGGCGGACCAGAAGTTCCTGCTGCCGTGGCTGAAGGGCGGCGGCCAGGCGGCCATGGACGGTCCCGTCTACCGGTACGACGAGACGAGGGCCAGTGAGGGCAAGTGGCCCTCGTACTGGGACGGCAAGTGGTTCGTGGGCGACTTCTACGACGCCGACCAGCCGCGGCACGCCGTGCTCCTCGACCCGAAGACGGCCGGGCAGGGCGGCATTCCGGTGCACGCCGAGTCCCTGAAGAAGATCATTCCCATCGGCAACGACGGCATCAAGAACCTCATGGACTGGAAGTTCGGCCCGGACGGCACGCTGTACGTCCTCGACTACGGCCGTGGCTTCTTCACATCGGACTCCAAGTCCGCGCTGTGGCAGGTGACGTACAAGGGCGGCGGCCCCACTCCCGCCGCCGATCAGCTGGCCAGGGAGGCGCAGTGACGAGCGTGACGACCATCCGGACCACCCGGACCACCCGGACCACCCGGTCCATTCGGTCCATCCGAAGGCGAAGAAGCGGACGGCTGTGGACGGCGCTGTTTGCGTCGCTGCTGATGGTGCTGGGCCTCGCCGTCACCTCGGCGTCCGGCCAGACCGACAACACTCCGGCCGCCGCGGGCGCCGCGGCGCAGACCCTCACCTGGACGGCCGGCGACGACATCACCAAGTACGCGTCCGCGCCCACCACGGCGGTCGCGGGACCGACGACGATCGTCTTCGAGAACAGCACGGCGACCGGCAACACCATGGGCATGCCGCACACGTTGACGTTCGACGTGTCCGACCCGGAGTACCAGAACGACGTCCCGCTGAACATCCTGGCCAACCCGAACGACAGCCAGGGCGGCCGGCACACGGCCGAGGTGACCCTCACGCCGGGCCGGTACCGCTACTTCTGCACCATCCCAGGGCACGGTCAGATGCAGGGCATCCTCGTGGTCACGGAGGGCACCGGCGAGGACACGACGGCGCCCGAGACCGCGGCGAAGGTGACCGGTGCGCAGAACGCGGACGGCGCGTACGTCGGTTCGGCGACCGTGACGCTCAGCGCGACGGACGCCGGTTCGGGCGTGGAGCGGATCGAGTACGCGATCGGTGACGCGGGTGCCTGGCAGCCGTACACCACGCCCGTGGTGATCGATCAGGTCGGCGCCCAGAAGGTCCGCTACCGGGCCCTCGACAAGGCAGGGAACACATCCGCGGAGAAGGCGGCGGAGTTCTCGGTGGTGGCCCCGGACACGGGCGACACCACGGCGCCGGACACCTCGGCCGCCGTGAGCGGCGAGCAGAACCCGCAGGGCGAGTACGTCTCCATGGCGACCGTCACGGTGACGGCCTCCGACACCGGTTCCGGCGTCAACACCATCGAGTACGCGCTCGGTGACTCCGGTGCCTGGCAGCCGTACACGGCTCCGGTGATGGTCCACGAGACGGGCGCGCACAAGGTGCGCTTCCGGGCCACGGACAAGGCGGGCAACGCGGCCGCCGAGAAGTCCGTGTCGTTCACCGTCGTCGCTCCGCCCGTCGAGGACACCACTCCCCCGGTGACCGGCGTGAGTGTCGAGGGCTCGAAGAACTCGGCCGGGGCGTACATCAACAACGCCAAGGTGACGGTGACCGCCACGGAGGCGCACGGCGGTTCGGGGGTGGACGCGATCGAGTACTCGCTCGACGGCGGTCCGTACCTCGCGTACACCGCTCCCGTGGTGGTGGACCGCGTGGGCGCGCACACGGTGGCGTACCGGGCGCGCGACAAGGCGGGCAACACCTCGGACGCCCGTACGGTGAGCTTCACGATCGCCCCGGGCGGCGGTGTGCCGGCGCCCAACTGCGCCGAGTACGACGAGCGGCTGACGGTCGTCGTGGGCACGGTCGACACGGGGGTGCCGAACCGGATCACCAACAGCCGGTGCCGCATCAACGAGTTGATCGAGGACGAGAAGGAGTGGACGTCCCACGCGCTGTTCCTCAAGCACGTGAAGACGGTCCTGGACGCTCTGCGCACGGACGGTGTCATCGTCCAGCGCGAGTACAAGCTGATCAACCAGGCGGCCAAGCAGTCGGGCATCGGAGAGCCCGGCCAGACCGAGGGGTACCGGACGATCCTCGACGGTACGCAGGGTTCCTTCGACAAGTGGGAGCACGTGGGCGGTGGTTCGTTCGCACTGAACGGCGACGGGTCCATCACCTCGGGTACGTCGATAGGCGGGCTCGGCATGCTGTGGTTCCCCGAGCGCAAGTACGCGGACTTCTCGCTGAAGCTCCAGTGGCGTGACGACGCGCCGGGCACGGGCAACGCCAACACCGGTGTGTTCGTGCGGTTCCCGCAGATCCACGACCACCCGGAGGAGCCGCGTCCCGAGTGGGCCGCGATCAAGTTCGGGCACGAGGTGCAGGTCTTCGACAGTCCCACCGGCGACATGTACAAGACCGGCTCTCTCTACGGCTTCGACCGGGTGGGTCTGGCCGGGGCCGGCGTCACCCAGAAGGGCACCTGGAACGACTACGAGATCCGCGTGGTGGACCAGCACTACTCGGTCTACCGCAACGGCGTGCTGATCAACGAGTTCGACAACACCGGTGGTCAGGAGTTCACCCCGCCCCGCTCGGACGACCCGGGCACGGACGGACGGCGGTTCTCCTCCGGCTACATCGGGCTCCAGGTGCACAGCACGACGGACGTGGCGTCGTACCGGGACGTCCGGATCAAGGAGTTGTGATCCCGTAGCAGGGCGCCTGCCTGAGGCCGGTCCTCAGGCAGGCACTGGCACTGTTCCTCAAGCAGGCGCTGATTCTCACGTAGGCGCTGCATATCAGGCAGTCGCAGGTCCGCTGTCCTTCCTGGCCCTGCTCGGCTGTACCCGCTTCGGCTCGCCCGGCATCTTCGGGTACTCGGGCGGGTACGGCAGATCGCCGAGTCCGTGATCGTGTTCGTCACGGCTCGCGAGTTCGAGCAGGGCTTCGAGGGAACAGGCGTGGTCGTCCATGTCCGCGTGCACGTCGCCGAGTTCGGCGAAGCGCGCGGGCATGGTGGCCAGGTCGAAGTCACGGGGTACGGCCTCGCCGACCTCGTCCCAGGTGAGGGGCGCCGACACCGGGGCGTGCGGGCGGGGGCGTACCGAGTAGGCCGAGGCGATGGTGCGGTCACGTGCCGTCTGGTTGTAGTCGACGAAGATCTTCTCGCCGCGCTGCTCCTTCCACCAGGCCGTGGTCACCTGATCCGGCATCCGGCGCTCCAGCTCACGTCCGGCGGCGATCGCGGCCCGGCGGACCTGGGTGAAGGTCCAGCGCGGTTCGATGGGCACGAAGACGTGCAGGCCCCGGCCGCCGGAGGTCTTGGGGAAGCCGCGCAGATCCCCGTACTCGTGGAGCACCTCGCGCAGTTCGTGGGCGGCGCGCACCGCGTCGGCGTAGTCGGTGCCCGGCTGCGGGTCGAGGTCGATGCGCAGTTCGTCGGGCCGGTCGACGTCGTCGCGGCGCACGGGCCAGGGGTGGAAGGTCAGCGTGCCGTACTGGGCGGCCCACAGGACGGCGGCGACCTCGGTGGGGCACATCTCGTCGGCGCTGCGGCCGCTGGGGAAGGTGATGTGCGCGGTGGGGATCCAGTCGGGCATGTTCTTCGGCGCCCGCTTCTGGAAGAAGGACTCGCCGCCCGCCCCGTCCGGGTAACGCTCCAGGGTCGTGGGCCGGTTCCGCAGTGCGCGCAGGATGCCGGGGCCGACCGCGAGGTAGTACTCGGCGAGGTCGAGCTTCGTGAAGCCGCGCTCCGGGAAGAAGACCTTGCCGGGGCTGGACAGCCGTACCGTCCTGCCCGCCGCCGCCAGTTCCACCGCGTCCGCCATGCGAGCCACGGTAGGCGTACCGCGTACACCGCGCACATCAGAAACGTGCAGAACAACGTACAGACGCAGTGCGCACAGCGGGCGAACGGTGCCGGGTCCGCGCAGAATCAGGGCATGGATCTGCCGGTGATGCCGCCCGTGAAACCCATGCTCGCCAAGTCGGTGGCGAGGATTCCGCCCGGCATGCACTACGAGGCGAAGTGGGACGGGTTCCGGGCGATCGTGTTCCGGGACGGGGACGAGATCGAGATCGGCAGCCGCTCCACGAAGTCACTGGTCAGGTACTTTCCCGAGCTGGTGGAGGCGCTGCGGGAGCAGCTGCCCGAGCGCTGTGTGGTGGACGGCGAGATCGTGATCGCGCGCGGCGGGCGGCTGGACTTCGACGCCCTCACGGAGCGCATCCATCCGGCGGCCTCCCGGGTGACGACCCTCGCCGGGCGGAACCCGGCGTCGTTCGTGGCGTTCGACCTGCTCGCGCTGGCCGACGAGCCGTTGCTCGACGTCCCGCTGTCCGACCGGCGGACCCTGCTGGAGACGGCGCTGTCCGGCAGCACGGCTCCGGTGCATGTGGCGCCGGCGACCACGGACATCGAGGTGGCGCGGCGGTGGTTCGAGCAGTACGAGGGCGCCGGGCTCGACGGGGTGGTCGCCAAGCCGCTCACCCTGCGGTACGGGCCGGACGAGCGCCTGATGTTCAAGATCAAGCACGAGCGCACGGCGGACGTGGTGGTCGCGGGCTACCGGCTCCACAAGAGCGGCCCCGTCGTCGGTTCGCTGCTGCTCGGCCTCTACGACTCCGGGGGCGCCCTGCAGCATGTGGGGGTCTGCGCGGCCTTCACGATGAAGCGGCGCGAGGAACTGATCGCGGAGCTGGCACCGCTGCGCATGGAATCGGCCACCGGGCACCCGTGGGCGGCGTGGGCCGAGGAGTCGGCGCACGAATCGGCGCGGCTGCCCGGCGCGCCCAGCAGGTGGTCGGGCAAGAAGGACCTGTCCTGGGTGCCGCTGCGACCGGATCTTGTGTGCGAGGTGGCGTACGAGCACATGGAGAACGGCGAGCGCTTCCGGCACACGGCGCGCTTCCGCCGCTGGCGCCCGGACCGTACGCCGGAGAGCTGCACGTACGCCCAGCTGGAGGAACCGGTCGGCTACGACCTGGCGGACATCCTGGGCCCGTGACCCACTCGGAGCAACGCACGCCTTCGATCTTGGCTCAATGGGTACGTACTCATTTAACCTATAACCTGAAAAACGAAGAAACGGGGCCTGGTGGCGACGCTGCGCATGAGACGGACGGGACCTGCGAGACGCTCCGCGGCGATGAGGACGACGCTGCTGGCCACCCTGCTGGTGGGTGCCGTGGCGACCGCCTGCACGAACGGCGGGTCACTCGACGACGGACGCGGAGAGATGCCGCCCCGCACCGACAGCACGGAGGGCGGCAGCACTCCGGCGAGCCCGGCGCCCCGCGCCGCGTCCCCGCTCGTCGTGAAGATCGACAACGCGCCCGAAGCCCGGCCGCAGACGGGCCTGGACGCCGCCGACCTGGTGTACGCCGAGCAGGTGGAGGGCGGCCTCAGCCGGCTGATGGCGGTGTACGCGACCCGGCTGCCGGACGCCGTCGGCCCGGTGCGCAGCGCGCGCGAGTCGGACCTGGAGCTGCTGCGCCAGTTCCACGAGCCGACCCTCGCCTTCTCGGGGGCGCAGACGGCACTGCTGCCGCTGATCGACAAGGCACCGCTGCGGACCGCGCTGCCGGAGGAGAAGACCGCCGCGTACTACCGGGGCCGGGACAAGCCCTCGCCGCACAATCTCTATCTGCGCCCCCGGCGGCTGCTGGCGTCCACGCCGGGTACCGACGCGCTGACGACGGGGTTCCGGTTCGGCGCGCCGCCCGCGGGAGGCACGGCCGAGCGGACCCGTACGGTCCGCTTCCCGGCGGCCCGCTTCACCTTCGACTGGTCGGGGGAGCAGCGGCGCTGGCTGGTGTCGATGGACGGCACGCCGACGGTCACGACCGGCGGGAAGCGGGCGGCCGCCTCGACGGTCGTCGTGCAGTACGTGAAGGTCCGTGAGTCGCGGTACCACGACTACCTCGGCAACAACACGCCGTACACGGAGACCGTGGGCTCGGGCACGGCGAAGGTGCTGCGCGACGGCAAGTCCTTCGACGCCGACTGGAAGCGCCTCTCGGCCACGGGGGGCACGGAGTTCACGACGAAGGACGGCACACCGATGAACTTCGCCGAGGGCCAGGTGTGGGTGGTGTTCGCAACGGCCCCGTAAGGGGCGCGGGGAACTGCGCGGCCCGCCCCCACCGGGCCCGCGGGCTCACACCACGCCGCCGGCGAAGGGCTCACCCCTGGTGACAAGGGGCTCCCCACTCCCCGGATGGCGGAGCCCTTCCGCCGCGTCCGACACCCGCTGGATCAGGTCGAAGAAGAGCGCCTGCTCCTCGCCCGAGAGCGGAGCCAGGAAGACCTGGTTCATCCGGGCCGTCCGCACCGTCAGTTTGCGGTGCACGCGCAGGCCTTCCTCCGTGAGGCGCAGCATGAAGCGGCGGCCGTCCTGGGGGTCGCGGACCTTGTCCAGGAGGCCGCGCCGGCCGAGCCTGCTGATGACCTCGGCGATGGTGGACCGGTCGAGGCCCACCCGCTCCCCCACCGTGCGCTGGTCGAGACCGGACTCGGCAACGAGCGCGTTCAGGACCGCGAACTGGGGCGAGGTGGTCTCCTCGGAGACCATCGTGTTCCACAGCAGGTAGTGCGCCTGCTGCAGCCGCCGGGCCAGGTGCCCGGGGTGGGCGGAGAGATCCACCGCGGCCATGAGCGCTCCTTATTCGTTGGTGCACTGAACGATACCGGGCAACCACTCTTCCTGCTCCCTCCCTGCCCCCTTCCCGCCCTCTCCCTGAAGGACGGTTCTGAGCTGGTGTTTCTGTCGAGGCCTTGACGGTTCACGGCCGGAATGGCAGCGTGTTCGAAACCTCGAAGTAATACTCAGTGCCCTGACTAATCGGGGCTGCGGGAACACGGGGACGTTCGGGAGAGATGGGGCTTCGCAGATGGACAAGGTGGTCTCCACAGCCGCCGAGGCTGTGGCCGACGTACCGGACGGCGCGACACTCGCCGTCGGCGGTTTCGGTCTCAGCGGTGTGCCGAACGTACTGATCCAGGCGCTGTACGAGCGCGGGGTCCGTGACCTGGGCGTGGTGTCCAACAACTGCGGGGCGATGGAGTCCGGCCTCGCGGTCCTCCTCGCGGCGGGCCGCATCGCCCGCGTCACCGGTTCGTACATCGGGGCCAACAAGGAGTTCGCGCGGCAGTACCTCGGCGGGGAGCTGGAGGTCGAGATGATCCCGCAGGGCACGCTGGCCGAGCGGCTGCGGGCCGGCGGCGCAGGCATCCCCGCCTTCTACACGCCGGCCGGTGTGGGCACACAGGTCGCCGACGGCGGGCTGCCCTGGCGCTACGACGGCGAGGGCGGCGTCGCGCTCGCCTCGCCCGCCAAGGAGGTCCGGGACTTCGACGGCACCCCGTACGTGCTGGAGCACGGCATCCGCACCGACTTCGCCCTGGTACGGGCCGCGAAGGGCGACCGGCACGGGAACCTCGTCTTCAACAAGTCCGCCCGGAACTTCAACCCGCTGGCGGCGATGGCCGGACGGGTGACGATCGCCGAGGTGGAGGAACTGGTGGAGCCGGGCGGGATCGACCCGGACGCGGTGCATCTGCCGGGCGTCTTCGTGCAGCGGGTCGTCGCGCTCACCGCGGAACAGGCCCACTCCAAAATGATCGAGCGGCGCACGGTCTCCGCGCCCGCCACCCAAGGAACGGTGCGCCGCTGATGGCCTGGAGCAGGGAAGAGATGGCCGCCCGCGCAGCGCGCGAACTCACCGACGGCCAGTACGTGAACCTGGGCATCGGGCTGCCGACGCTGATCCCGAACTACCTCCCGCCCGACGTGGAGGTGATCCTGGAGTCAGAGAACGGCATCCTGGGCACCGGCCCGTACCCGACCGAGGAGCAGGTCGACCCGGACCTGATCAACGCGGGCAAGGAGACCGTCACGGTCCTGCCCGGCGCCTCCTACTTCGACTCCTCGCTGTCCTTCTCGATGATCCGCGGCGGGCACATCGACGTCGCCGTCCTCGGCGCGATGCAGGTCTCCGCGGGCGGTGACCTGGCGAACTGGGCCGTGCCCGGCAAGATGATCACCGGGATCGGCGGGGCGATGGACCTGGTGCACGGCGCCCGGACCGTGATCGTCGTGATGACCCACACCGCCAAGGACGGTTCGCCGAAGGTCCTCGACACGTGCACGCTGCCGCTGACCGGCCGGGCCTGTGTCAACCGCGTCATCACCGACCTCGGCGTGCTGGACGTCACCTCCGACGGCCTGGTACTCGTCGAGACGGCACCCGGTGTCACGGTCGAGGAGGTCGTGGCCAGGACCGCCGCGAAGGTCCGCGTCGCCGACGACCTCGCCACAGACCTCACAGAAGAGCTCACCGAGGAGATCCAGCCGTGAAGGACGTCTACATCGTCGACGCCGTCCGTACGCCGTTCGGCAAGTACAACGGAAGCCTCGCCGCCGTCCGCCCGGACGACCTGGCCGCTCACGCCCTGCGTGAACTCCTCGCCCGCACCCCGGAGTTGGACCCGGCCCGGATCGACGACGTCTACTTCGGCAACGCGAACGGCGCCGGCGAGGAGAACCGCAACGTCGCCCGCATGGCGGGACTGCTCGCAGGACTGCCCACCTCCGTACCGGGAGTCAGCGTCAACCGGCTGTGCGCCTCCGGCCTTGAGGCCGTCATCCAGGCCGCGCGCGCCATCGCGCTCGGCGACGCCTCGATCGCCCTCGCCGGCGGCGTCGAATCGATGACCCGTGCCCCCTACGTCCTGCCGAAGAACGACAGGCCGTTCCCCGCCGGACACACCGAGCTGTACTCCACGACCCTCGGCTGGCGCATGGTCAACCCGAGGATGGACCCGCAGTGGACCATCCCGCTCGGCGAGTCCGCCGAACGCATCGCCGACAAGCACAAGATCACCCGCGAGCAGCAGGACGAGTACGCCCTCGCCAGTCACCACAAGGCCGCCGCCGCCCAGGCCGCGGGCCTGTTCGACGCCGAGATCGCCCCGGTCCCCGTCCCGCAGCGCAAGGGTGACCCGCTGTCCTTCGCCGCCGACGAATGCGTACGCGCCGACGCCTCCCTCGCCGCGATGGCCCGCCTCAAGCCGTCGTTCCGTACCGAGGGGGGCACGGTCACCGCGGGCAACGCCTCGCCCCTGAACGACGGTGCCGCGGCCCTGCTCCTGGTCGACGAGGAGGGCCTGGCGGCCACCGGCCGCGAGCCGCTGGCCCGGGTGTCCGCGTCCGGCGTCTCCGCGCTCGACCCGGATTACTTCGGCCTCGCCCCCGTCGAAGCCGTCAACCGCGCCCTCGCCAAGGCGGGCAGGACGTTCGACGACCTGTCGGCTCTCGAACTGAACGAGGCCTTCGCCGCCCAGGTCCTCGGCTGTGTCGCCGAGTGGCCCGAGTTCGACCCGGCCGTCCTCAACCCGCGCGGCGGGGCCATCGCCCTGGGCCACCCCCTCGGCGCCTCCGGTGCCCGCCTCGCCGGGACCGTCGCCCACCAACTCGCCCGGCAGGGCTCGGGAGTCGGCGTCGCCACCCTCTGCATCGGCGTCGGCCAAGGCCTCGCCCTCGTCCTGGAGCGTTAGGAACTCTCATGGCTCTCACGCAGTCGCGCACCCAACCGTCGGCACAGCCGCCCAGGCAACCTCTCACGCAGCCGGACATCGACGTCGAGATCGAGGATCACCAGGACGCGTACGACAAGGCGGTCGCCGGCGGCGCCCCGCTCCTGCACCACCCGCGCCGCGACTACGCCCCGTACCGCAGTTCCCTGTTGCGCCACCCGAAGCAGCCGCTGGTCACCGTGAGCGGCGGCGACCCGGAGACCGTCGAGCTGTCGGGGCCGGTGTTCGGTGTCACCGACATCACCGAGCACGACAGCGACCTGACCCTCCAGCACCGGGGCGAGCCGATCGGCGAGCGGATGACCGTCTCGGGCCGGCTGCTCGACCGGGACGGCCGGCCCGTACGCGGCCAGCTCGTCGAGATCTGGCAGGCCAACGCCGCCGGCCGGTACGCCCATCTGCGCGAGCAGCACCCGGCGCCGCTCGACCCCAACTTCACCGGCGTGGGGCGGACCCTGACGGACGATCAGGGCCGGTACGCGTTCACCACGATCAAGCCGGGCCCCTACCCGTGGGGCAACCACACCAACGCGTGGCGGCCCGCGCACATCCATTTCTCGGTCTTCGGCACCGCGTTCACCCAGCGGCTCGTGACGCAGATGTACTTCCCGAGCGACCCGCTGTTCCGGTACGACCCGATCCTGCGGTCCGTGACGGACGAGGCGGCCCGCGACCGGCTGATCGCCCGCTACGACCACGACCTGTCGCGGCCCGAGTTCTCCATGGGCTACGCCTGGGACATCGTCCTCGACGGTCCCTCCGCCACCTGGATCGAGGAAGGCCGTTGACCATGGCCGAGCGACTGCTCCCCACCCCGTCCCACACCATCGGCCCGTTCTACGGGCACGCGCTCCCGTTTCCCGACGGGGACCGGGTCGCTCCGCAGGGCCACCCGGACGCGATCAGCCTGCACGGGTACGTGTTCGACGGCGCGGGCACGCCGATCCCCGACGCCCTGCTCGACTTCTGGCAGGCCGCCCCCGACGGCTCGCTGACGGGTGCCCCCGGCTCGATGCGCCGCGATCCCTCGACGGGCGGCTTCCTGGGCCGCAACGGCGTCGACTTCACCGGGTACGGGCGGGTCCCCACGGACGCCGACGGACGCTACGCGCTCCACACGCTGCCGCCGGGCAACGCCGGGCTGCCGTACATCAGCGTGTGCGTGTTCGCCCGCGGCCTGACGCACCACCTCTTCACCCGCGCGTACCTCGCCGACGGCGCGGACCCGCTGCTCGACTCGCTGCCCGCGGACCGGCGCGCCACGCTGATCGCGACCGAGGACACCAACCGCGCGAACCGCACGAACCGGACGTACCGTTTCGACATCCGCCTTCAGGGCGAAGGCGAAACGGTCTTCCTGGAGTTCCAGTGACAGCAGCAGTCGACTCTGACGGATCCGGCGGGCTCGACGGGTCCGGCGGGTTCGACGCCGGGCTTCTCGCTCCCGGGCGGGCCGGCTCCGCCGCCGAGGCCGCGACCGGCGATGCCGCCTTCCTGCGGGCGCTCCTCGACGCGGAGGCCGCGCTCACCCGTGCGCAGGCCTCGCTGGGCCTCGCCCCGGCCGGGGCCGCCGCCGCGGTCACGGCCACGGCCGGCGCGGCGCGTTTCGACGTCCGCGCGCTCGCGCTGCGCGCACGGGCCGGCGGCAATCCGGTGATCCCGCTGGTCGCCGACCTGAGCGAGGCGGTCGGCGCGGAGCACGCCCCCTACGTCCACCGGGGCGCGACCAGCCAGGACATCATGGACACGGCCGCGATGCTGGTCGCGGTGCGCACGCTGGAGCCGGTCCTGGCCGATCTCGCCCGCGCGGAGCGCGCGCTGGCACGCCTCGCACGCGAGCACCGGGACACGGTCATGCCGGGGCGCACCCTCACCCAGCACGCCGTACCGACCACCTTCGGCCTGAAGGCGGCGGGCTGGCGTTCGCTGGTGCTGGACGCCAGGGACCGCCTGAAGGTCGTACGGGCCGGTCTGCCGGTCCAACTCGGCGGCGCGGCGGGCACGTTGGCGGCCTTCGCCGCGTACGGCGCCGCCGACACGGGAGCTCTCGTCGACACGGAGGCTCTCGTCGAGGCGTACGCCCGTGAACTGGGCCTCGCCGCACCGGTGTTGCCCTGGCACACCCTCAGGACACCGGTCGCCGACCTCGCGGGCGCCCTCGCCTTCACCGCGGGCGCCCTCGGCAGGACGGCCTCGGACGTGCTCACCCTCTCCCGTACGGAGATCCGCGAGCTGAGCGAGGGAGCGGGCGGCGGGTCCTCCGCCATGCCGCACAAGGCGAACCCGGTGCGCGCCACGCTGGTCGCCGCCGCCGCCCGCCGGGCACCGCAGCTCGCGGCGACGCTGTACGGGTCCCTGCCGGCCGAGGACGAACGGCCCGCCGGTGCCTGGCACGCCGAGTGGGAGCCCCTGCGTGACCTGCTCCGGCTGGTCGGCGGCGCGGCGCGGGACGCGGCCGAGCTGGCCGAGGGCCTCCGGGTCCACGCGGACGCGATGCGCGCCCATCTGGGCCTCACGCACGGCCTGCTCGTCTCCGAGCGGCTGTCGGCCGAGCTGGCGCCGGTGCTCGGGCGTGCCCGCGCCAGGGAACTGCTCACCGGGGCCGCCCGGCGGGCCACCGCCGAGGACCGGCCGCTCGCGGAACTCCTCGCCGAGGAGCCCGAGTTGAAGGACCTCGACCTGGCGGCCCTCACCGACCCGACCCAGTACACCGGCTCCGCGGGAGCCCTCACCGACCGTGCTCTGGAGCGAAGTTGACCAGCCAGACCAGCCAGACCAGTCAGTCCGGCCGGACCAGTCGGTCCGACCAACCGGCGCTGCCCGAGGGCAGCTTGTTGCAGCACCGCATCGAGGGGCCCGCCTCGGCTCCGCCGCTCGTCCTCGGCCCCTCCCTCGGCACGTCGGCGGCCCTGTGGGACAAGGTCGCGCCCGAACTCTCCGTCACCCACCGGGTGGTGCGCTGGGACCTGCCGGGCCACGGCGGCTCCCCCGGCGGACTGATCGGACCAGGAGCGACCGTCGCCGACCTCGCCGCGCTGGTGCTGGCGCTCGCCGACTCGCTCGGCATCGACCGGTTCTCCTACGCCGGTGTCTCGCTCGGCGGCGCGGTCGGGCTGCACCTCGCGGTCCACCACCCGGAGCGGGTGGAGAGGCTCGCCGTGATCTGCTCCTCGGCACACTTCAACGGCTCGAAGCCGTGGGAGGAGCGGGCCGCGCTCGTACGCGCCAAGGGGCTGGCCGAGCTGGCCGAGAGCGCCGACTCCCGTTGGTTCACGCCCGGTTTCACCGTTCCGCAGCTGGTCGAGGAACACCGGACGGCGGACCCGGACGCGTACGCCGCGTGCTGTGACGCGCTGGCGGCCTTCGACATCCGTGAGCACCTGTCGCGCATCGCGGCTCCCACGCTGCTCGTCGCCGGGCGCGAGGACCCGGCGACCCCGCCCGCGCATCTGCGCGAGATCGCGGACGCGGTGCCGGGCGCCGCGCTCGTCGAGATCCCGGGCGCCTCGCATCTCGCGCCCGCCCAGTGCCCGGGTGCCGTACTCACCGCGCTGCGCGCGCACTTCGACGGTGCCGCCGGGCGTGGGATGGAAGTGCGGCGGCAGGTGCTCGGTGACGAGCACGTGGACCGGGCGCAGGCTCGGCAGTCGGCGTTCACCGCGCGGTTCCAGGACTTCATCTCGCGGTACGCGTGGGGTGAGATCTGGACGGACGAGACGCTGGCCCGCCGTGAGCGCAGCATGATCACCATGACGGCGCTCGTGGCGCACGGGCACTACGACGAGCTGGCGATGCATGTGCGTGCGGCCCGTCGCAACGGGCTCACGCCGGAGGAGATCGGCGCGGTTCTCTTGCAGAGTGCTGTGTATTGCGGGGTTCCGGCTGCGAATTCCGCGTTCGCGGTTGCGCAGCGGGTGCTCTCCGAGGAGGACCTCTCCACGGGGTGACCTGCCGGTCGGTCGGGCGGGTTCGGGTGCGCCGGCGTGAGCACGCGGCTGCGGGTGCGCTGTGGCTGAGCGCGCAGTTCCCCGCGCCCCTAGGGCCCTTCTGATGGATCTCCGTGGGTGAAGGAGCGGCCGTCCGGTGCGTGCTCTCGGCGTACCGGGCACAGGCCCGCGTACTGGACGTACTTGGGTCTGTGCCCGGTGCGGCGAGTGGGCGTCGCCGGGCGT
>NZ_LIPP01000302.1:0-134 GCF_001418335.1 Streptomyces aurantiacus
CCCTGCCCGCCCTGCCCGTCCTCGGCCTGGCTCTCTTCCTCGGACGTGGGCCACTGCCCGGCCGGTGTCGGTGCGGCGGGGTGGTACGACGGCGGCAGCGGAGGCAGTCCGCCCTGCGGCAGCGGCGGCGGAGT
>NZ_LIPP01000302.1:161-13512 GCF_001418335.1 Streptomyces aurantiacus
CCGCTGCCTCCGCTGCCTCCGTTGCGTCTGCTTCCTCGGCACCTTCGTCCACGGGGTCGCTGTCCTCGGACTGGCGCCCGAACGCGACCTGGACGACCTCCGCGTCGGCCCCTTCCGTAACGTCGTCCACGTCGTCCGAGGCGGACACCTCGGCCGGGTCTGCGGATCCGGGCACCGGTACGGGCTCGGCCCGCTCCGTGACCTCCCGCTTCACGGCGGAAGCGGAAATCCGCATCGTGGCGCCACTCTCGATGTCCCCGCTGTCGCCCTTGCCCTCGGCCTCCGGAGCCGCAACCGGCGGAGCCATTTGTTCCCGGAGGTTCGTCAGACTCGACAGGCTCGGCATGTTCGGCAGAGCGGCAGGCCCTGCCGGACTCGTACCCGTACCCGTACCCGTACCCGGACTCGTACCCGGACTCGTGCCACCGGCCGGCGCCCCGGAAGCGGGCCCCTGCGGCTCGAACCCACTGCCCACGGGCAGCTTCGGAACGGCGACCGGGCTGGCGACCGGGCTGGCGACGGGGCTGTCAGCGGGAGCAACGGGCGGCTCGTCTCTCACCGACGGCGGCGGGTCCGTGTCGGTCTCCGCGTCCGGGTCCTCCTCAACCGCGGCCGAGGAAGCTCCGTCCGCACTGCCCGACGCGTTCTGCGTGTACCAGGCCGGAGGGGCGTAGTCGATGGTGAACTCGCCCGTCGTCTCGACGGCGGACTCCGCGTCGGACTGGTCGTCGCCGGGTGTGGCCCAGCCCCCGCGGGTCCCGTTCCGATCGCTGTTCACAATTCCTCCTGATGTGGTCGAGCACCCTCATACCGAACTGGGGCGACCGATCTCGTCGTCCGAGGCTTTCCGTACACCCCGACTCCCCCTATGACGTGGCGGTCCCGTCCACGGGTTCAACTGCCGCGCCCACCCCAGCCTAATCACCACAACCACCCCCACGGCAGGCCCGTCCACCGCTCCGGTCCCCCCACTACGTCAGAGCCTGCCCAGAAGTGGCGTACGAACTGCCTTGGCGGGAAGGCAAAGTGGACAAAGTGAGTAAAACAAGAAGGGCCGGCGGCATCCGCTGCCGCCGGCCCTTCTTCTCTGTTGGGCTGTCTCCGGCTGTGCTGTCCCGGCCTGTGCGCCCGACGCGGCTACTCCGCCGAAGGGCCGCCGTTGCCGGGCGCCGGCTCCAGGTCGAACTCCCCGTCACGCGCACCGAGCACGAAGGCCCGCCATTCCCCCTCCGTGTACCGCAGGACCGTGTCCGGGTCGAGGGACGACCGCATGGCCACCGCACCGCCGGGGAGATACGCGATCTCTACCCGCTCCTCGTGCTCCTCGGTACCCGGCGCGCTCTGCCACTCGACCCCCGAGATGTCGAGGGCGTAGAGCTCGTCCTTCTCCCGCTCCTTGCGCGCCTTGACGTCCTTGTCCTCTGCCTCGGCCATGGCGAAGCGACCCCTTCCGACAAACGAATCGGCAAACGAACCACAAATGAACCGGGTCGAACGAACCCGGTCGAACGAACCCGACAGTCGAGCCCGGTACGTGCATGCGAGCCCGGTACGCGCACGACTGTCGCGTCACCCTACTGGGACCGGCTCTGGCCTCCCCGTACTCCCGGAGCCCCGGTCAGGGGGACCCCGGCCCCCTGGTACGCTGTGTTACGGCCGTATGTGTACGCACCCCCGGACCGCCCCCTAGGGGCCCTGGAGGTCGCGCCCAGCGGATCCCCGCCTTCCGAGTTATGGAAGCTCCCCTGAGAAGTGGACCAGGGGCACTCGGTGGCCATCGACGAAGACTACGAGGAGTACGCGTGCCGCTCGACGCCGCTACGAAGAAGCAGCTCATCACGGAGTTCGGCCAGAAAGAGGGCGACACCGGCTCTCCCGAGGTTCAGGTCGCGATGCTCTCGCGCCGTATCTCGGACCTGACCGAGCACCTCAAGACCCACAAGCACGACCACCACTCCCGTCGTGGTCTGCTGATCCTGGTCGGTCAGCGCCGTCGCCTGCTGCAGTACCTGGCGAAGAAGGACATCCAGCGCTTCCGTGCGCTGGTGGACCGCCTGGGCATCCGCCGCGGTGCGGCGGGCGCCAAGTAGAACAGCGTGAAGGGAGGGAGCGGTTCCCATGCACAGGGGACCGCTCCCTTTGCTGTACGTGCGGAGTGTCACCACCCCTTTGTAGTGTGGTAGCACAACGCAATACGGAGGACGAGGACACAGTGTGGCGCCGTGACAACGCACGGCGTGACAGCGCACGGCGATGCGCGGCCGCCACACCGCACGACCCGAACACGAACACGAACACGAACACGAACACGACAAGAGGAAAAGCGCACCTCGCCGCCGCCGGTCCTCGGTAGTGGCCCCCGGGGGAATGTGAGCCCCGGGAGCTTCGATCGAAGACCGGCCAGCACGAGAAGGCGCGCTTCTCCGCAGAAGCGTCCCCCTGCCACACGGGCAGGTCGGGACGAAAAGACGAAAAGTATCGGAGAAAACGCTAGTGGAGAACGAGACCCACTACGCCGAGGCCGTTATCGACAACGGTTCCTTCGGCACCCGCACCATCCGCTTCGAGACGGGCCGCCTGGCCAAGCAGGCCGCCGGCTCCGCCGTGGCGTACCTGGACGACGACACCATGGTGCTGTCGGCCACCACCGCTTCCAAGAAGCCCAAGGAAAATCTCGACTTCTTCCCCCTCACGGTGGACGTCGAGGAGCGGATGTACGCCGCGGGCAAGATCCCCGGCAGCTTCTTCCGCCGTGAGGGGCGCCCCTCCGAGGACGCGATCCTCACCTGCCGCCTCATCGACCGCCCGCTGCGCCCGTCCTTCAAGAAGGGCCTGCGCAACGAGATCCAGGTCGTCGCCACGATCATGGCGCTCAACCCCGACCACCTGTACGACGTCGTGGCGATCAACGCCGCTTCCGCGTCCACGCAGCTGGCCGGCCTGCCCTTCTCCGGCCCGATCGGCGGCGTCCGCGTCGCGCTGATCAACGGCCAGTGGGTCGCGTTCCCGACGCACACCGAGCTTGAGGACGCCGTCTTCGACATGGTCGTCGCCGGTCGCACCCTTGAGGACGGCGACGTCGCGATCATGATGGTCGAGGCCGAGGCCACCGACAAGACGATCACGCTGATCGCGGGCGGCGCCGAGGCGCCGACCGAGGAGGTCGTCGCCGCCGGTCTGGACGCCGCGAAGCCCTTCATCAAGGTGCTCTGCAGGGCCCAGGCCGACCTCGCCGCCAAGGCCGCCAAGCCGACCGGCGAGTTCCCGGTCTTCCTCGACCACCAGGACGACGTCCTGGAGGCCCTGACCGCCGCGGTCAAGAGCGAGCTCTCCCAGGCGCTCACCATCGCCGGCAAGCAGGAGCGCGAGGCCGAGCTGGACCGCGTCAAGGAGATCGCCGCCGACAAGCTGCTCCCGCAGTTCGAGGGTCGCGAGAAGGAGATCTCCGCCGCGTACCGCTCGCTGACCAAGGCCCTGGTCCGTGAGCGCGTCATCAAGGACAAGGTCCGCATCGACGGCCGCGGCGTCACGGACATCCGTACGCTCGCCGCCGAGGTCGAGGCCATCCCGCGCGTGCACGGCTCGGCGCTGTTCGAGCGCGGCGAGACCCAGATCCTGGGCGTCACCACGCTGAACATGCTCCGGATGGAGCAGCAGCTGGACACCCTCTCCCCGGTGACCCGCAGGCGCTACATGCACAACTACAACTTCCCGCCCTACTCGGTGAACGAGACCGGCCGCGTCGGCTCCCCGAAGCGCCGCGAGATCGGCCACGGCGCCCTCGCCGAGCGCGCCATCGTGCCGGTCCTGCCGACGCGCGAGGAGTTCCCCTACGCGATCCGTCAGGTGTCCGAGGCCCTCGGCTCCAACGGCTCGACGTCCATGGGCTCGGTCTGTGCCTCCACCATGTCGCTCCTGAACGCCGGTGTGCCGCTCAAGGCCGCCGTCGCCGGTATCGCCATGGGTCTGATCTCCCAGGAGATCAACGGCGAGACGCACTACGTCGCCCTCACCGACATCCTCGGTGCGGAGGACGCCTTCGGCGACATGGACTTCAAGGTCGCCGGCACCAAGGAGTTCGTCACCGCCCTCCAGCTCGACACCAAGCTGGACGGCATCCCGGCCTCCGTCCTGGCCGCGGCCCTCAAGCAGGCCCGTGACGCCCGCCTCCACATCCTCGACGTGATGATGGAAGCGATCGACACGCCGGACGAGATGTCCCCCAACGCCCCGCGGATCATCACGGTCAAGATCCCCGTGGACAAGATCGGTGAGGTCATCGGCCCGAAGGGCAAGATGATCAACCAGATCCAGGAGGACACCGGCGCCGACATCACGATCGAGGACGACGGCACCATCTACATCGGTGCCCAGCAGGGTTCGCAGGCCGAGGCCGCGCGCGCCACGATCAACTCGATCGCCAACCCGACCATGCCGGAGGTCGGCGAGCGCTACCTGGGCACCGTCGTGAAGACGACGACCTTCGGCGCGTTCGTGTCGCTGCTCCCGGGCAAGGACGGACTGCTGCACATCTCGCAGATCCGCAAGCTCGCCGGCGGCAAGCGCGTGGAGAACGTCGAGGACGTGGTCGGCGTGGGCTCCAAGGTCCAGGTCGAGATCGCCGAGATCGACTCCCGCGGCAAGCTCTCCCTCATCCCCGTGATCGAGGGCGAAGGCGACGCCGACGACGAGAAGAAGGACGACACCGACAAGTGACGTCGAGCAGCTCCACGGCGACGGCCCGCACCTCCTCGGAGGCGCGGGCCGTCGCCCGTACCCAAACCCTGATCAAGGGCGAGAACGGCATCGGCACGGTCCGTAAGACCACCCTCCCCGGGGGCCTGCGCATCGTCACCGAGACCCTGCCCTCCGTGCGCTCCGCCACCTTCGGCATCTGGGCGCACGTGGGCTCGCGCGACGAGACGCCGGCTCTGAACGGCGCCACGCACTACCTGGAACACCTCCTGTTCAAGGGCACGCGCAAGCGCAGCGCCCTGGACATCTCCTCCGCGATCGACGCGGTCGGCGGCGAGATGAACGCGTTCACGGCGAAGGAGTACACGTGCTACTACGCACGCGTGCTCGACGCCGACCTGCCGCTCGCCATCGACGTCGTCTGTGACATGCTCACCGGTTCGCTGATCGTCGAAGAGGACGTGAACGTCGAGCGGGGCGCGATCCTCGAAGAGATCGCGATGACCGAGGACGACCCGGGCGACTGCGTGCACGACCTGTTCGCGCACACGATGCTCGGCGACACGCCTCTCGGCCGTCCGGTCCTCGGCACGGTCGACACGGTCAACGCCCTCACCGCGGACCGCATCCGGCGCTTCTACAAGAAGCACTACGACCCGACCCACCTGGTCGTCGCGGCCGCCGGAAACGTCGACCACGACAAGGTCGTACGTCAGGTGCGTGCCGCGTTCGAGAAGGCGGGCGCGTTCAAGCAGCAGGCCGCCGACCCGGTCGCCCCGCGCGACGGCTCCCGGGCCATCCGCACCGCCGGACGTGTCGAGCTCCTCGGCCGCAAGACGGAGCAGGCGCATGTCGTCCTCGGCATGCCGGGCCTGGCCCGCACCGACGAGCGCCGCTGGGCCCTGGGCGTCCTGAACACCGCGCTGGGCGGCGGCATGTCCTCCCGGCTCTTCCAGGAGGTCCGGGAGAAGCGCGGCCTGGCCTACAGCGTGTACTCGTACACCTCGGGCTTCGCCGACTGCGGCCTCTTCGGCGTGTACGCGGGCTGCCGCCCGAGCCAGGTCCACGACGTGCTCAAGATCTGCCGCGACGAACTCGACCAGGTCGCCGAGCACGGCCTGTCCGACGACGAGATCGAGCGCGCCATCGGCCAGCTCCGCGGCTCCACGGTCCTCGGCCTTGAGGACACGGGCGCGCTGATGAACCGTATCGGCAAGAGCGAACTGTGCTGGGGCGAGCAGATGTCCGTCGACGACATGCTGACCCGCATCGCGTCGGTCACCCCGGGCGACGTACGGGACGTGGCCCGCGACATCCTGGGACAGCGGCCCTCGCTGTCGGTCATCGGCCCGCTGAAGGACAAGCAGGCGGCCCGTCTGCACGAAGCGGTCGCGTAGACCGGCACAGTCCCGGCACAGCCCGGCACAGTCTTCGATTAAGGAAGCAAGAACAGATGAGCAAGCTGCGTGTGGCGGTCCTCGGTGCCAAGGGGCGTATCGGAGCAGAGGCGGTGCGGGCCGTCGAGGCCGCCGAGGACCTGGAACTGGTGGCCGCCCTCGGCCGCGGCGACGCACTGGGCATCCTGACCGACACCGGCGCCCAGGTCGTCGTCGAACTCACCACGCCCGCCTCGGTCATGGAGAACCTCGACTTCTGCGTACGCCACGGCATCCACGCCGTCGTCGGTACGACGGGCTGGACCGACGACCGCCTCGCACAGCTCGACACCTCGCTGGCCGCGGCACCGGAGACGGGCGTGCTCATCGCCCCGAACTTCTCCATCGGCGCGGTCCTCACCATGAAGTTCGCCCAGGCGGCCGCCCCGTACTTCGAGTCCGTCGAGGTCATCGAGCTGCACCATCCGAACAAGGTGGACGCCCCCAGCGGCACCGCCACCCGCACCGCCCAGCTCATCGCCGCCGCCCGGCAACAGGCGGGCAGCGCCCCACAGCCCGACGCCACGGCGACGGCCCTGGACGGCGCCCGCGGCGCGGACGTCGACGGCGTCCCGGTGCACGCGGTCCGGCTGCGGGGCCTGCTGGCCCACCAGGAGGTGCTGCTCGGCGGCGAGGGCGAGACCCTCACGATCCGCCACGACTCCCTCCACCACAGCAGCTTCATGCCGGGCATCCTGCTCGGCGTACGGCGCGTCGTGGACACCCCGGGCCTCACCTTCGGCCTGGAACACTTCCTGGATCTGCGGTAACCGCCATGACCGCGAAGATCACATATGCGGTGACGGCCGCCGCCCTGGTCGTCTACTTCGGCCTGGTCGGCACCCGCGGGGTGATGCTGATCCAGCACGGCACGCTGCTCACGGTCACCTTCGGTGTCGCCGTTCTCATCCTGCCGCTGATCGGCATCTGGTTCCTGTGGAAGAACACCCAGTTCGTCCAGCGGGCCAACCGGCTCGCCGCCGAGCTCGACGCCGAAGGCGGGCTGCCCGTCGACGAACTGAAGCGCACACCGGCCGGCCGCATCGACCGCGACTCGGCCGACGAGGTCTTTGCCCGGCGCAAGGCCGAGACGGAGGACGCTCCCGGCGACTGGCGCAGCTGGTTCCGGCTGGCGATCGCCTACCACGACGCCCGGGACACCGCACGGGCCCGCAGGGCGATGCAGCACGCGATCGCCCTGCACGACGGCAAACCCGTACGGGCCTGAGTACCGCACACGAGGAAGGGCCCCTCCGCATCGGATCGACAGACCGAAGCGGAGGGGCCCTTCCTCATACGTGGTTCTCGTAGGCGCCGCTCAGGCGCGCTGCCGGTACTCGTCCGCCCACACCTCGACGCCGTCCGCGGCCCGGTCGAAGGCCTCGGGGCGTCCCATGAAGTCCGCGTTGTGCGTGGTCAGCAGGGGCGTCGGCTCGTCACCGGAGTGACCGCCACGGATGAGGACGAGCGCCTGCCCCTGCACGGTCCGCGGCAGCCCGAGCCAGCGCACCGGCTGCTGCACGGTCCGCACGACCGTGATCTGCGCCCACGGTGTCGTACTCGTGGTGAAGAAGCGCACCCGGCGCAGTCCGGCCGCGCTCACCCACGCCCCCATACGCAGCAGGCGCATGGCACACACGATGACCACGGCGGCCAGTACCAGGCACACCATGCCCCCCGACGCGTTACCGGCCGCCGCGATGATGACGGCCGCGAACAGCACGTACGACGCGAGCAGCAGCAGAAGGGCCGCCGCGCCGACACGCCACGGGCCGGGCCGATAGGGACGCCGCCACTGGTCACGGTCGGCGAACGGCAGCGCGAGATCCTCGCCCACCTCGTCGAAGTCGCGATCGGCGGTCAGAAAGGGCAGGGGCACGACTGGTCCTCACTCAATCCACGCATGGGCTGTGCCCGGTGAGGCTACCTAGCCGGATCTCCGCCCACCACCCGCGGGGGTCCAGTGGGGGTGCTCCCCAGGTCATTCGGCCATCATTCGCCCCGTGGAGGAGAGGAGCAGGGGGGAGTGCCGGGAGGGGAGTGGTCAGCGGCCCTTGGACACGTCGGACTGCTGCGTGTGCCCGGGTGAGATATCGGCCGAGAGGGCGGGCAGCCCGACAAGCAGGGCGCCCACGAGGCCGGCGACCACGGTGAGACCTATGAGCCACCGGCCGGCCAGCTCACCGGCGGAGGCACGCCGACGCGGCGGGGGAGCGACATTGCTGCGGAACTGGTCGGCTTCGGCGATGAAGGCGAACGGTACGGGCTCGCGCCGACGAAACATGAGGTGCGCTTCTCCTCTGGAAATCGCTGGGAAATCGAACGAATCGCTGTCACAGATACAGACGAGCGAGCGCCCCAAAAGGTGCCCTGTTTCACCGATTTCGCAGAAGTTCGCGGGCGAATGTCGCGGCCCGGCACCGAAGGCCCCGTTGTCAGTGCCGGGCCGTAGAGTGGTCGCCGCCCGAGCCAGTGATGGAAGGACCCCCCGAGCCGTGACCGACACCCCCGCCGACGACCTCAAGCCCAGCTTCCGCAGCGATGTCACCGTCGAGTTGGTCAAGCACAGTGCTTCCGACTCCGACGTGCTGTTCGCCGCCCGCGTCTCCACCCTCGGCGAGCAGTCCCTGGGCGAGCTGCAGAAGGGCCCGGAGCGCTCGAAGGGCCTGATCAACTTCCTGATGCGGGACCGGCACGGCAGCCCCTTCGAGCACAACTCGATGACGTTCTTCGTCAGCGCCCCGATCTTCGTCTTCCGCGAGTTCCACCGGCACCGGGTCGGCTGGTGTCTGCCGGGTGACGCGATGATCAGTGTCGGCACCGGCGAGGACGGCGGGACCAGGCGCATCGCGGACATCCACCGGGACTGGCAGACCGGTGTGACGGACTCCGCTCGGAACCCCCGGAACCTGCTGGCCGACACCATCGACCTGGAGACCGGGCTGGCGGAGAAGGCGCCCGTGGTCGACGTCTTCGAGTCGGGCGTGAAGCCGATCCTCAAGGTCTCGACCACCGACGACGATGTCCTGCGGTGCACCGCGGACCACCGTGTATGGACACCGGACGGCTGGGTTCGCGCAGGCGACCTGCGCACGGGCGACCGGGTCGGGCGGCTCGGCCCCGTGGGGGCCGGCGAGCGGACCGGCCTCCCGAAGCGCCTGCGCGAGGGAATCCAGCTCTGGACCATCGAGCAGCGAGCCACCCTCGTCGCGCCCAGGGACCTCTGCTACCTCTGCGACGAGAAGTTCGAGGCGGAGGAGCTGGAGCTGGACCACGTCGTCCCTGTGGACGCCGACCCGACCCGGGCGCTCGACGTCTCGAACCTGCGACCGGCCTGCAAGCCGTGCCGCCGCCGGAAGGCCGACAGCGAAGGCACGCCGGCCGAAGCGCATGGCCGCTCCCTTCGGGACGGTGTGCGCTGGGAGACCGTCGCCTCCGTCGTCCCCGACGGGGAGGAGATGACCTACGACATCTCCATGCCACCGCCGCACCACAACTTCATCGCGGACGGTTTCGTCGTACACAACTCGTACAACGAGGAGTCCGGGCGCTACCGCGAGCTCCAGCCGGTCTTCTACGTCCCCGGTGAGGACCGCAAGCTGGTCCAGCAGGGCCGCCCCGGCAAGTACGAGTTCGTCCACGGCGAACCCGAACAGCACAAGGCCGTCACCGCCGCCATGGAGGAGTCCTACCGGCAGTCCTACGCCGCGTACCAGGAGATGCTGGCGGCCGGCGTCGCCCGCGAGGTCGCCCGCGCCACCCTCCCGGTCGGCCTCTTCTCCTCGATGTACGCGACGTGCAACGCCCGCTCACTGATGCACTTCCTCGGCCTGCGCACCCAGCACGAGCTGGCCAGGGTCCCGTCCTTCCCGCAGCGGGAGATCGAGATGGTCGGCGAGAAGATGGAGGCGGAGTGGGCCCGGCTCATGCCCCTCACGTACGCCGCCTTCAACACGAACGGACGCGTAGCGCCGTAGTCACCCCGACCCTCCCGTCACGTCCCGGGCGGGCACATCTGTACGGGTCGGTCGAGTGAAGTGTCCGTATTGCGGCATTTCGGGAAGTTCATCTAGCCTGATCAAACGGACCCGGCACTGCTTGAACCCCCGAGCAGGCAGTGCCGGGTTCCACTTTTGTCCCGACTTGTCGCCTCCCCCTAGGGCAGACCGCACGGTGAGCAGCGAGTAGCGTGTTACCCATGGCTCCGACCTCCACTCCGCAGACCCCCTTCGGGCGGGTCCTCACTGCCATGGTCACGCCCTTCGCGGCGGACGGCGCACTCGACCTCGACGGCGCGCAGCGGCTCGCCACCCACCTGGTGGACGCAGGCAACGACGGCCTGATCGTCAACGGCACCACGGGCGAGTCCCCGACCACCAGCAACGCGGAGAAAGCGGATCTCGTACGAGCCGTACTGGAGGCCGTGGGCGACCGGGCCCACGTCGTCGCGGGCGTCGGCACGAACGACACGCGCCACAGCATCGAGCTGGCCCGAGCCGCCGAGAAGGCCGGGGCACACGGTCTGCTCACCGTGACGCCGTACTACAACAAGCCCCCGCAGGAAGGCCTCTACCAGCACTTCACGACGATCGCCGACGCCACCGACCTGCCGGTGATGCTCTACGACATCCCCGGCCGCAGCGGTGTCCCGATCAACACGGAGACGCTGGTGCGCCTCGCCGAGCACCCGCGTATCGTCGCCAACAAGGACGCCAAGGGTGACCTCGGCCGCGCCAGCTGGGCCATCGCGAGCACCGACCTCGCCTGGTACTCGGGCGACGACATGCTGAACCTTCCGCTGCTCTCCGTGGGCGCGGTCGGCTTCGTCTCCGTGGTCGGCCACGTGGTCACCCCGGAGCTGCGGGTCATGCTCGACGCGTACGCGAGCGGCGACGTCCAGAAGGCCACCGAGATCCACCAGAAGCTGCTCCCGGTCTTCACCGGCATGTTCCGCACCCAGGGCGTCATGACGAGCAAGGCCGCACTCGCCCTCCAGGGCCTGCCCGCCGGGCCGCTGCGGCTGCCCATGGTCGGCCTGTCGCCCGAGGAGACCGCGCAGCTCAAGATCGATCTTGCTGCCGGCGGGGTACAGCTCTAACCACAGACTTCACAACTGAATACGTACGACCACGCAGGCCGAGGGCCTGCTTCACCAGACAACTGCTACTGCACGAACGTCATGCGCGCCACGTGCCCTGCCAGGTACGTGGCGCGTGTGGTGAGGAGAGTCTTTTGAGTCATCCGCATCCTGAACTCCGTCTGCCGCCGAAGCTTCCCCAGGGGGGCCTCAGAGTCACCCCGCTCGGTGGCCTCGGCGAAATCGGCCGAAACATGACGGTCTTCGAATACGACGGCCGCCTTCTGATCGTCGACTGCGGCGTGCTCTTCCCGGAGGAGGAGCAGCCCGGCATCGACCTGATCCTTCCGGACTTCAGTTCGATCAGGGATCGCCTCGACGACATCGAGGGCATCGTCCTCACGCACGGCCACGAGGACCACATCGGCGGTGTCCCCTTTCTCCTGCGTGAGAAGCCGGACATCCCGCTCATCGGCTCCAAGCTGACCCTCGCTCTCATCGAGGCGAAGCTCCAGGAGCACCGCATCCGCCCGTACACGCTTGAGGTCAAGGAGGGGCACCGGGAGCGCATCGGTCCCTTCGAATGCGAGTTCGTGGCGGTCAACCACTCGATCCCGGACGCCCTCGCGGTCGCCATCCGCACCCCCGCAGGCATGGTGGTGCACACCGGCGACTTCAAGATGGACCAGCTCCCGCTGGACGGCCGCCTCACGGACCTGCACGCCTTCGCGCGGCTGAGCGAGGAAGGCATCGACCTTCTCCTCTCGGACTCCACGAACGCCGAGGTTCCGGGCTTCGTCCCGCCCGAGCGCGACATCTCGAACGTGCTGCGTCAGGTTTTCGCGAATGCCAGCAAGCGCATCATCGTGGCCAGCTTCGCCAGCCATGTGCACCGCATCCAGCAGATCCTCGACGCCGCCCACGAGTACGGCCGACGGGTCGCCTTCGTCGGCCGCTCGATGGTCCGCAACATGGGCATCGCACGGGACCTCGGCTATCTGAAGGTCCCGCCGGGCCTGGTGGTGGACGTCAAGACACTGGACGACCTCCCGGAACACGAGATCGTCCTCGTCTGCACCGGCTCCCAGGGCGAGCCGATGGCGGCTCTCTCACGGATGGCCAACAGGGACCACCAGATCCGCATCGTCCAGGGCGACACCGTGATCCTGGCGTCGTCGCTGATCCCGGGCAACGAGAACGCGGTCTACCGCGTCATCAACGGCCTGACCCGCTGGGGCGCCAAGGTCGTCCACAAGGGCAACGCCAAGGTGCACGTCTCGGGCCACGCCTCCGCGGGCGAGCTCTTGTACTTCTACAACATCTGCAAGCCACGCAACCTGATGCCGGTCCACGGTGAATGGCGCCACCTGCGCGCCAACGCCGAGCTCGGCGCCCTCACCGGCGTGCCGCACGACCGCATCGTGATCGCCGAGGACGGCGTGGTCGTCGACCTCATCGACGGCAAGGCCCGGATCTCCGGCAAGGTCCAGGCGGGATACGTGTACGTCGACGGCCTCTCGGTCGGCGATGTGGGCGAGCCCACGCTGAAGGACCGCAAGATCCTCGGCGACGAGGGCATCATCTCGGTCTTCGTCGTGCTGGACACCAGCACGGGCAAGATCACCGGAGGTCCGCACATCCAGGCCCGCGGCTCGGGCATCGACGACTCCGCCTTCAGCGACGTCCTCCCGAGGGTCGTCGAAGTCCTGGAGAGGTCCGCCCAGGACGGCGTCGTCGAACCCCACCAGATGCAGCAGCTCATCCGCCGCACGCTGGGCAAATGGGTCTCCGACACCTACCGCCGCCGGCCGATGATCCTGCCGGTCGTGGTCGAGGTCTGAGCCACCTCATACACGCACACCCGGAGCGGGGCACCCCGATTTGCATCGGGGCGCCCCGCTCCAGTAGGTTTACGGCTCCGCCTGAAGGGGAACCCGGCACAACTGCGTGTCCGGACCATCCCGCAGGGGGCGGGAATTCCGACTCAGACTTTCTGATAAAGTCGGAACCGCCGGAAAGGAAAACGCGAAAGCGGAAACCTGGAAAGCACCGAGGAAATCAGAACCGGAAACGGTCTGATAGAGTCGGAAACGCAGGACAGCAAGACAAAGCAGAACAGCAGGACCGAAGGGAAGCGCCCGGA
>NZ_LIPP01000303.1 GCF_001418335.1 Streptomyces aurantiacus
GGCGGGGCTGCGCCCCTGCCCCCAGCTTGTCTGTCGGCTGCGGGTGCGTTGTGGCTGGTCGCGCAGTTCCCCGCGCCCCTGGAGAGTGGGGCTGCGCCCCGACCCTCCAGCCTGTCCGGCGTTTGAGGACGAGGCCGTTCAGGCCGATGCGGGGGTCTGGGGGCGGCAGCCCCCAGAAAGGACGGGAAGGGTAGGGGCGGCGGGGGCGTAAAACCCTCAGCCGGGGATCAGGCCGTCGTCGTTCAGCATTTCTCTTACCTCCGACAGCGTCGCCTCCGAGGCCGGAAGGATGAGCTCGGAGGGTTCGAGGGAGTCGTCGGGAAGCGGCACCCCCAGCCGCCGAACCGCGTCGAGGAGGGCCCCCAGCGTCCGCCGGAACCCCTCCTCGTCACCGGACTTCGTCTCCGCCAGGAGCTCGTCGTCCAGTTCGTTCAACTCGGTGAGGTGGCTGTCGTCCAGCCTCACCTGTCCCTCCCCCATGATCCGTACGATCACGACGCCCTCCTCGGCGTGGGACGACTCCCCGCGGCTACTGCTTGTCGAGTCGCGGAGTGTCCTGCGGCTGCTGCTGGGACTGAGTCTGCCCCTGACCGCCCTCGATCGCCTGCTGGGACGAGGAACCGGAGCCCCCGGCCAGCTCCGCCTTCATGCGCTGCAGCTCCAGCTCCACGTCCGTGCCGCCGGAGAGCCGGTCGAGCTCGCTCTGGATGTCGTCCTTGGCGAGCCCCGAGTGGTCGTCGAGGGCGCCGGAGGCGAGCAGCTCGTCGATGGCACCGGCCCGCGCCTGGAGCTGGGCGGTCTTGTCCTCGGCACGCTGGATCGCCATGCCGACGTCGCCCATCTCCTCGGAGATGCCGGAGAAGGCCTCGCCGATCCGGGTCTGCGCCTGGGCGGCCGTGTACGTCGCCTTGATCGTTTCCTTCTTGGTGCGGAAGGCGTCGACCTTCGCCTGGAGGCGCTGGGCCGCGAGGGTGAGTTTCTCCTCCTCGCCCTGCAGCGTCTGGTGCTGTGTCTCCAGGTCGGTCACCTGCTGCTGGAGAGCCGCCCGGCGGGACAGCGCCTCACGGGCGAGGTCCTCACGGCCGAGCGCGAGCGCCTTGCGGCCCTGGTCCTCCAGCTTGGAGGACTGGCCCTGAAGCTGGTTCAGCTGCAGCTCCAGGCGCTTGCGGGAGGTCGCCACGTCGGCGACGCCGCGGCGCACCTTCTGCAGCAGCTCCAGTTGTTTCTGGTACGAGTAGTCGAGGGTTTCGCGCGGGTCCTCGGCCCGGTCAAGGGCCTTGTTCGCCTTCGCGCGGAAGATCATCCCCATACGCTTCATGACACCGCTCATGGGCTTCGCGCGCCCCCTTCTGACGGACTCCGGCTCCAGCGACTGCAACAGAACCCACAGTACGGGCCCTGCATCCATTACCGCACTGTTCGGGGACGGATGCGCTCATCCCCAAGGACGACTGATGACGATCTTGCTCCGGCGTAGGGAGTAGGTGCTCCCCGGGGTAGTTCCGGGGTGGACCGGGGGAACCGCGCACGGTCACCCCGATTCGGGCCTCTCTGTCCTCTACAGACGACCGGTGTTGCCGGATCGTTCCCCACTCGGCGGACGTCCATGCCTCCGTACCCATTACCCTTGGGTTTTGTGTTCCGTAGCCGATCCAAGGATGAGAAGGCCGACGCCGATCAGGCGTCCGTGACCGACTCCACTCAGACCCGTGACCCGCAGGCCCCCAAGGGTCGGCCCACGCCCAAGCGCAGTGAGGCCCAGTCCCAGCGCCGCAGCGTGGCCAATACGCCCACGACGCGCAAGGAGGCCGCCAAGCGACAGCGCAGTGATCGCCGTGCCCACATGGAGAAGCAGCGCCAGGCGCTGGCGAGCGGCGACGAGCGCTATCTGCCCGCCCGGGACAAGGGCCCCGTACGCAAGCTCGCGCGGGACTTCATCGACTCGCGGTTCTGCATCGCCGAGTTCTTCCTGCCGCTCGCCGTGGTCATCCTCGTCCTGAGCATGGTCCGGATCGGACAGCTGCAGAACGTGGCGCTGCTGATGTGGCTCTTCGTGATCGTGCTGATCGTGGTCGACTCGGTCGGCGTCGCGATCCGCCTGAAGAAGCAGCTGAACGCGCGCTTCCCGGACGAGCCCAAGCGCGGCGCCGTCGCCTACGCACTGATGCGCAGCCTCCAGATGCGTCGCCTCCGGCTGCCGAAGCCGCAGGTCAAGCGCGGAGAGCGGCCCTGAGCGCGGCACCTTTCACGGGCGGCGCGGCGCATGCCTGGCTGAGCGAGCTGGGCGGCCTGCGCGAGGTCGTACGGCAGGAGCTGGTGGCCCGGCAGCTCGACGAGCAGATAGCGGGGCGTTTCCCGGTGGGGCAGCGGCTGCGCGTCCTCGACGTGGGCATGGGCCAGGGCACGCAGGCCCTGCGGCTGGCCCGGGCCGGGCACCAGGTGACCGGGGTCGAGCAGGACTGCACGATGGTCTCCGCGGCCCGTGAGGCCCTCGCCGCCGAGCCGGAGGGGATCCGCTGCCGGGTACGGATCATCGAGGGCGACGGGCGCGACACCGGCGTCCACTTCCTGCCCGGCAGCTTCGACGTGGTGCTGTGCCACGGCGTGCTGATGTACGTCGAAGAGCCCGACGCGCTGCTCGCGGGGCTCGCCCGGATGCTGGCCCCCGGCGGGCTGCTGTCCCTGCTCGTGCGCAACGCGGACGCGCTGGCCATGCGGCCGGGGCTGGCCGGCGACTGGGCGGCAACGCTGGCGTCGTTCGACACCAGCTCGTACCGGAACCGGCTCGGGCTCGACGTACGGGCCGACAGGCTCGACACGCTCACCGGCACCCTGGCCGGGATCGGGGCACCGCTGCACGCCTGGTACGGGGTGCGGGTCTTCACGGACACGGCGGCCGACGACGCGGCGGTGCCGGACGACGTGGAGGCGCTGCTGGCCGCCGAGGAGCGGGCCGGCCGGACCGACCCGTACCGCCGGGTGGCGGCCCTGCTGCACCTGTGCGGCGTACGGGGCTGAGGGCTCCGTATCCCGGTTTCGTGTTTCCGGTTCCGTCTTCCGGAAGGCCGAGACCGTACGAAACCCCGAAAGGCCGCGACCGTGGGAACGGGCGCGGCCTCTCACTCGTACGGGCTAGGCCCGCATCCCTAGGACATCCCTAGGACGCCTCTCCCTGGGACGCCTCGGCGTGCAGGCTCATCGGGCCGTAGACCTCCGTGGCGTCCTCGAAGATCCGGACCTGGTCCGCTCCCCCTTCGGCCAGCTCCTTCCAGTTCTCGCCGAGCCAGGACTCCGCGTCTCCCTGGGTGGTGAACTCCTCGGGCTGGACCGAGGGCTGGACTTCCGCCCCGTCGGCCTTCTCGAACCGCCACGTCCATGCCGCCATGTCAGCCTCCCAAGTACCGAGCAAGATCGGGCTCCTGCCGTCAGCCTAGGCGCTCCCTCCGTTGTGCGGTGTTCGAAAGCGCAGGTCGAGAAGTGTGAGGTGCCGGTGACGGGTGGGCGGGGGCCGGGCGCGCGGTTCCCCGCGTTCACCGAGAGGCGCGCCCTTGTGCACCCCCTGGCGGGCACGAGCCGCGCCGACACGGAAAAATCGGTGCCGTGGAAGTGACTCTGCTCGGTACCGGCGGGCCCCTGGGACTGCCCAGGCCCGATTGTTCGTGCGCCGCCTGCGCGGTGGCGCTCGATGTGAACGCCCGCGCGGCCACCGCTCTGCTGGTGGACGGGACGTTGCTGCTGGATCTGACGCCGGGGGCGGCCTTCGCGGCGGCCCGCGCCGGCCATTCGCTCAGCGGGGTGCGGCAGGTACTGCTGTCACATCCGCACGACGGGCCCGCCGTGGAGGTGCCGGCGGGCCTGCCGCAGCCAGGGCGCGTGCCGGACGGGCGGGAGCTGACGCTGCTGACCGGGCATCGGGTGCGGGCGCTGTCGATGGACGCTCCCGGTACCGGGTACGCGGTCACGGACCCGGACGGACAGCGGCTGCTGTACCTGCCGCCGGGCGCGGCCCCCGCGGGCCTGGACGAGACGACCGCGCCGTACGACATGGTGGTCGGCGATCTCGTCGGGCGGCCGGACGCGCTGGCCCGGCTGCGGCTGGCCGGGGCGGCCGGGCCCGCCACCGACGTGATCGCGGTGCACCTCGACCACGACGTGCCGCCGGGCCGGGAGCTGCGACGGCGCCTCGCGGCCGCGGGGGCCCGCGCGGTGCCGGACGGCAGCACGCTGACCGTCGGGGTGTACGAGGACGTGCCCGACGTGCCGCGCCGGACGCTGGTGCTCGGCGGGGCGCGCTCCGGCAAGTCGGTGGAGGCAGAGCGCCGCCTTGAGGCCTTCCCCGACGTGCTGTACGTGGCGACGGGCGGCACGCGCGACGGGGACGGGGAGTGGGCGGCCCGGGTGCACGCGCATCGTGAGCGGCGCCCCGGTTCCTGGCGTACCGCCGAGACCTGCGATCTCGTGCCCGTCCTGAAGGAGGACGGGCCGCCGGTGCTCATCGACTGTCTGTCCCTGTGGCTGACGGACGCGATGGACTCCGTGGACGCGTGGGACGACGACGAGTGGGCCGGCGGCGGCGAACGCGCGCTGCGGGCGCGCGTCGAGGAGCTGACGGCCGCCGTCCGCGAGTCCCGCCGCACGGTGGTCGCCGTCTCGAACGAGGTCGGCTCCGGCATCGTCCCCGCCACCCCCTCGGGCCGCCGCTACCGCGACGAACTGGGCCGCCTCAACGCGGCGTTCGCGACGGAGTGCGAGCACGTGCTGCTGGTGGTGGCGGGGCAGGCACTCGTACTCAAAGGCTGAGGAACGGCCTCAAGGGCTGAGGAACGGCTCGCGGGAGTTCTTGCGGGCGATGATCCGGTACGCGTTCGAGAAGCGGGTGCGGCGCAGGAGCGGGGCCAGGGCGTGGTCCAGCACGGAGGCGGAGGCGAGCAGCGGGGTGGCGGCCCGGGTGAGGACCGTACGCAGGGTGCGCTGGAGGTCGGTCGGCGGTGCGGGACGCCAGGGCTCGTCCCCGCCCGGCAGCCGGTTGCCGATCGCGAGCGCCAGGGCGCCGGTCAGGTCGTACGGGACGTGCGGTTCGCGGCGGTCGGTGGAGACGACCGAGCAGCCCAGTTCGTCGAGTTCGTCGAGCAGGTTGCGCAGCGGCATGAGGTGGAGGTGCTGCGGCTGGCAGTACGACACCCACCACTTGCCCAGCAGCGCGCCGAACGCGCAGTCCGGGTCCGGGACTTCGACGAGCAGATGCCCGCCCGGGCGCAGCACGGCGAGCGCGGCGCGCAGTTCCTCTCGCGGGTCGGGGCTGTGCTCCAGGTGGTGGAACATGCTGACCACGTCGTAGCGGGCGCGCAGCCGGTCGACCAGGTCGGGCAGCCGGCCGCGGTGCGCCTCCTCGACGCGGCCCGCGATCCGGGCCTTCTCGACGCGCGAGGTGGGGTCGAGCCCGTCGAAGGCGGTGTACGTGAACAACTCCTTGGCCGCCGCCGGAAAGTGGCCGTGGCCGGTGCCGACATCCAGCCAGCTCTCGGGCTCGGGGAACGGGAGCATCGCGCGGGCGGCGGCCTCGTGGCGCCGGCGGCCGGCACGGGAGCGCAGGGTCCGCTCGGCGAAGCTCGCGTGCTCCCCGTGCGAGCTGTACTTACTGTGCTCCCCGGGCTGCCCGGGCTGCCCATGCCCCATCTGCTCGCCGTGGCTGTCATGACCGTCATGGCTGTCGTGGCTGTCATGGCTGTCATGGCTGTCGTGGTTCTCGTAGAAGTCCCGGTAGTAGAAGGCAAGGCCTTCGGTGGTCAGGCGGGGGTTCTGAAAGGCGTGGGCACAGTCCTCGCACTCGTCGACGACGAAGGTGCCGGGCTTGTGCTGGAGCAGATCCGGGGTGCGCAGCCGGGTGCGCAGCCGCACCGAGCCGCACCAGGGGCAGTCGGCTCTGCGCGGTTCGTGGAAGTGGTCGGTGCCCTTGGCGAGTTCGCCCAGGTAGGCGGCGCGGCGCTGGGCGACGGTCGGCCGCGCCGGGGGTGTGGGTGGGGTGGGGAGTGTGGGGGGCATGGCCTGTGTGCTCCTGCCGGTCCGACGGGTTGAAGCCCTGTAGAGGCTGATATGAACCGTTACGAGTTGATACAAACCGGTATGACAATCCATCGCAAACCGGAATTTATGGGATATCGCTCTCCGACGCGTCGACGCCGCGCGGCCCACTGACCGCCCGTCAGGAGACCGGCCCGATCACTGCCGGTACTGTTCGGCGAATGAGCTCGCTTAATCTCGACGACTTCACCGATCTGATCGAGCGCCCCGACGGCGGCGTACGCCGTGACGCCGAGGCGCGCCGGGAGCGGCAGGCCGTGCCGCCCGGGTCGCTGGGCCGCCTCGACGAACTCGGTGAGTGGCTTGCCGCCGCGCAGTCGGCCGTGCCGGTGCGGGCGATCGAGCGTCCGCGTGTGGTGCTGTTCGCGGGTGACCACGGGGTCGCCGGCCTCGGGGTGTCGGCGCGGCCCGCCGGGAGCGCGGACGTGCTGGTGCGCTCCGTACTCGCCGGTGCCAGTCCCGTATCGGTACTGGCCCGGCGCCACGGGGTGCCCGTGCGAGTGGTGGACATGGCGCTCGACTGCGAGCCCGAGAGCCTGCCCGACGAGGTCGTACGGCATCGGGTGCGGCGTGGGTCCGGGCGGATCGACGTGGAGGACGCGCTGTCCCTGGAGGAGGCGGAGGCCGCGTTCCGCGCGGGGGTCGCCGTCGCGGACGAGGAGGCGGACTCCGGGACCGACCTCGTCGTGCTCGGGGACGTGAGTGTCGGGGGGACGACCGCGGCGGCCGTGCTGGTGGCGGCGTTGTGCGGGACCGACGCGTCGGTGGTGACCGGGCGCGGCGGGCAGGCCATCGACGACCTCGCCTGGATGCGCAAGTGTGCGGCGGTCCGTGACGCTCTGCGGCGCGCTCGGCCGGTGCTCGGGGACCAGTTGCAGTTGCTCGCGACGGTGGGCGGGGCCGACCTCGCCGCGATCACCGGGTTCCTGCTGCAGAGTGCGGTGCGCAAGACGCCGGTGATTCTGGACGGGGTCGTTTCCGCGGCCTGTGCGCTGGTCGGGCAGCGGGTCGCCTTCCGGGCGCCGGACTGGTGGCTGGCCGGCCAGAGCAGCGGGGAGCCGGCGCAGGCGAAGGCGTTCGACCGGATGGCGCTCGAACCACTGCTGTCCCATGGGGTGACGGTCGGGGAGGGGGCGGGGGCGTTGTTGGCGTTGCCGTTGGTGGAGGCTGCGGCGGCGTTGGCAGCGGAGCTGCCGGAGGCTTCCTCGGCCTCCGACGGCCTGGCGGCCCCGGAGGCCTCGGAAGCCGAGTAGGAGCCTGGGTTCGGTTCTCGGGT
>NZ_LIPP01000304.1:0-5698 GCF_001418335.1 Streptomyces aurantiacus
GGTGGGGCGGGGGAGCTGGGCGGGGTGGGCAAGGCGGACTCCTCAGCGTCGGCCGGGTGTGGGGGTCCGTGAGCACCGTAGGCCCATACGATCTGCTGCCCGGCGCAGGGACCGGGCGGCGCGCGTCCGTGTCCCCCGTTCGCGGTAACGTAAGCCGCGATGAACGCCAAGGCCGACGTGCAGCTTCCCGCCGTGTCCGTGATCATGCCCGTCCTCGACGAGGAACGGCATCTGCGCGGAGCCGTCCAAGCGATCCTCGCCCAGGAGTACGCGGGCGAGATGGAGGTCGTGATCGCCATCGGTCCCTCCACGGACCGTACGGAGGAGATCGCCGCCGAACTCGTACGCGAGGACTCCCGGGTGCACACGGTCCCGAACCCGACCGGCCGCACCCCCGCCGCGCTGAACGCCGCGATCAAGGCGTCCCGCCACCCGATCGTCGTACGCGTCGACGGGCACGGCATGCTCTCGCCGAACTACATCGCGACCGCCGTGCGCCTCTTGGCGGAGACCGGCGCGCAGAACGTCGGCGGCGTCATGCACGCCGAGGGCGAGAACGACTGGGAGCACGCGGTCGCCGCGGCCATGACCTCGAAGATCGGCGTGGGCAACGCGGCCTTCCACACGGGCGGCGAGGCGGCCCCCGCGGAGACGGTCTACCTGGGTGTCTTCCGCCGTGAGGCGCTGGAGCAACAGGGCGGCTACAACGAGGAGTTCGTCCGCGCCCAGGACTGGGAGCTGAACTTCCGGATCAGGGAGGCGGGCGGCCTCATCTGGTTCTCGCCCGAGCTGCGGGTCTCGTACCGTCCCCGTCCCTCGATGCAGGCCCTGGCCAAGCAGTACAAGGACTACGGCCGTTGGCGTCATGTCGTCGCCCGCTACCACGAGGGTTCCATCAACCTGCGTTATCTGGCCCCGCCGACGGCGGTCTGCGCGATCGTCGTCGGCCTCGTGGTGGGCGCGGCGGTGACCCCCTGGGGCTTCCTGGTCCCCGGCGGCTACCTCGCCGCGATCGCGCTGGGCTCGCTGCCCGCGAGCAAGGGTCTTCCCTTCAGGGCGCGGCTGCGCGTCCCGGTGGCCCTGGCGACCATGCACATGTCGTGGGGCTGGGGCTTCCTCACCAGCCCGAAGGCACTGGCCAAGAAGGTCATCGCGTCCCGCCGCCCGGCGGTACTGACCGAGACCTGACCGAGACCTGATCAGTCTTGATCAAGTCTCGGTCAGTAGCTGCTCGCTACCTGCTCAGTACTGGTACGGCTCGTACACCGGCATGCAGGCTGTCTTGTCCGCGCCGTTGATGGCGTCCGCGCTCGCGGGCAGGTCACCGGCCTCCGGTGTGGACTGCTTCGGGTAGGCCTTGCCCTCCCGCCAGTCGCTGCCGATGGTCAGCGTGGTGGTGACGGCGTCGGCCGTGGCCCGTACCTGACTGTTCGGCACACCGACGGCCTTGGCCACGGAGAGGGCGTTCGCCCTGCCCTGGGCCCCGGAACTCTTCGGATATGTCACCTGCGTGTGCGAGGTGGGACCGGACTGCGCGCTCGCGGTGGCCTTGGCGAACCCCTTGCCCTGGAGGACGCCCGCGATCGCCGAGGCCCGGCTGCCCACCGGCGCCAGCTCGCTGTCGTCGCCCGCCGTGCCGTTGACGACCGTGACCGAAAGACCCTCCGCGGGCGCCGCGGCGGGACCGGTGCTCGCCTCCGGACTCGCGGACCCGGAACCGCTCCCGCCCTTGCCGTTCTTGGAGCTCTTGCCGCCCTTGTCGAAGGACACGTCGCCCCGGACCATCGACCACAGCTTGTCCGCGTCCGTGGGCATGGGGACCAGGTGGTTCAGGTTGGCCGGGTCCGTCACCGTGGGCATGGTCGTCATCGTGAACCGGTCCGTCGGCACGGACTTGAGCTTCTGGCCCAGGTCGTACAGCTTCTTGACCGTACCGATCTCCTCGGAGACCTCCAGGGACTCGGTGGCCGCCTCGGCCAGACCCATCAGCCGTCCGCTGTCGGTGAAGGCGTTCTGGCTCTTCAGCGTGCGGATCATCGAGTTCATGTACATGTGCTGGGCCTTGGCCCGGCCCAGGTCGCTCCGGAAGGCGTGCCGGGTGCGCAGCCACTGCAGGGCCTGCTTCCCCTTGACCTTCTTGCTGCCGGCCTTCAGCTTCAGCCCTGAACCGCCGGGGACGCCCGGCAGCGGGCGGTCCCACAGGTTCTGCTTCACGCAGACCTCGACGCCGCCGATGGCGTCCGCCATCTTCACCACGCCGCCGAAGTCGACCATCATCCAGTGATCGATGTAGACACCGGTGAGGTTCTGCCAGGTGGCCAGTGTGCAGCCGGCCCCGCCGCGGCTCAGCGAGACGTTGATGATGTCGTTCGTCTCCGGATACGTCTCACCGGTCTCGGGATCCTCGCACCGGGGGATCGTCACCCGGGTGTCCCGCGGGATGCTCACGACGGACGCGCTCTTGCGGTCCGCGGAGACGTGCACCAGCATCTGCACGTCCGCCAGGGGCTTGCTGCCCCGCTGGTCCCTGCTGCCGCCGAGCTTCACGTTCTCGTCCGAGTTGCGGCTGTCGGAGCCGATCAGCAGGATGTTCAGCGGTGTCTGACCGGCCGCGTTGGGATCGGTCTTCTTGACGTCGGACGCACCGTTGTTGCGCTGGCCCTTGGCTATGTTGCCGTTCAGATGGCGGTAGTAGAGGTATCCGGCCCCGGCCGTCCCGAGTATCAGTACCGCCAGGACCAGCGCGAACCACCGGAGTATTCGCCCGGGCCTGCCGCCGCGCCGTCGTCCCCGTCTGCCGCCGTCCCCGCCGTCGTCGCTTCCGTTCCCGCCCGACGCGGTCCGCGCCGTACGCGTCGTCCGCGCCGCCTCCGCCTGCGAGGTGTCGCTCCCGTCCTGTTCCCCCGTCAGCGAGGAGCCGTCAACGCGGCCGCGTTCCCCCGCCTGCGAGGTGCGTGGACGAGCCCCCTCCCCACGCACACTGCTCTGCACCATGTTCCCCTGCCTCCCCACCCTGCGCCTGACGCACGTCTGTCCTACGCCCTGTTAGACGTAGGACAGACCCGTTAGGTCACTTGGCGCACTCAACCTTGTCCGCCGTGGACTTCTCGACATCCCCCGGCGCCGACGGAGTGGTCAGAGAGACCCCGGCCCCCTTGAAGTCCTCTCCCAGGGTCAGGGTGATCGCGGGAAGCCCCTGGGAGTTGGTCACGCTCTTGCCCGGTTTCATGGCCGCGCCGGCCATGCCCATCAGATCGGCGAGCCTGCGTGCCTGATCGGCCTGGTCGGGAGCGTACTCGACCGTGGTCTTCTTCAGCGTCGCTCCGGCGTTGCCGGCGTTCTCGGACTTGGTCACGCCCTCGTCGAGCTGCAGCCAGTTGAGGGTCTCCTGCGCGGAGCCGCTGACGGCACCGCCGTTGAGGACCCGGACGCGGACGTCCGCGGGGTCGGCCTTGGTGCCCTTGAGCCGGGCGGCCAGGGCGGCCTTCTCCTTCTTGGCCTTCTGCTTGACGGCGGTGAGCGAGACGTCGTCCTTGATCAGGGCGAACAACGCCCTGGCTTTCTCCTCCTGGAGGACGACCGTCACCTTGGTCTTCCCCTCGGCGGGGTTGTCGGCCACCGGCACGGTGGTGAAGGACAGGTTCTTGGTGGGGAACTTGCCCAACTCCGTACCCAGGTCACGGAGTTTGGTGATGCTGCTGATCTTCGAGTCGACGGTCAGCGCCTTGGTGCCCGCCTCCGCCAGCTTCAGCATCTTGGTCGGACTGGTCAGGGTGTCGTTCGACTTCAGCTTGCGCATCAGGGCGCTGAGGAACTGCTGCTGGAGCTCGATCCGGCTGAGGTCACCGCCCAGGCCCACGGAGTGGCGGGTACGGACGAAGGCGAGCGCCTCCTCGCCCTGGATGGTGTGCTTGCCCTCGGACAGCTTGAGCTTGGAGTCCTGGTCGTCGATGTCCTTGGCGAGACAGACCTCGACGCCGTCGACCGCCGAGGTCAGCGTCTTGACCGCGTTGAAGTCGGCGATCATGAAGTGGTCCATCTTGACGCCGGTCAGCGCGGTGACGGTGCGCATCGTGCAGCTCGGTGTGCGGCCGGACTGCCCCAGGCTCTCGTTGAAGCGCGTGTTCTGCGTGCCAGGGATGACCTTGGTGGAGCCGTCCTCCTGCTCCGTCGGACAGTCCGGGATGTCGGTGATCAGGTCACGCGGAATGCTCATCGCGGTGGCGTTCGTACGGTCCTTGGAGACATGCAGCAGCACCGTGGTGTCGGCGTGCCCGGGACTTCCCGAGTCGCCGTAGCCGTCGTTGCCGTCTCCGGTGCGCTTGTCCGTGCCCACCACCAGGACGTTGATCGCACGGTCCTTGCTGAAGCCGCCGGTGCCCGCGCCGTCGTCGGACACGGACGTGATGTTGCCGTTCAGATGGCGGTAGTAGAGGTACCCGGCCGAACTCACCCCGACGAGCACGAAGGCCATCGTGGCGCCCGACCAGATCAGTATCTTCTTGGCCTTCGACTTCTTGGGGCGGCCCTTGCGGCGCCCGGGCAGTGGCTCCTGCGGCCCGCGGCGTCTGCGCGGCCCGGGCACGCCGGGTTCCGGCGCCTCCTCGGGTGTCCCCTGTCGCTCCCGGCCGGGAGCGCTGCGCCCGCGCGGTGGCGCGGCGGCGCCGGCCGCTCCGCGGGAGCGAGGATTCGGGACCGGTGACTGCGGTGCGGAATCCTGCAGTCGCAATTCGTAGTCGCCGGTGTTCGGATTGAGTACCCACTGGTCTGCGGGATCGATATCGTCCGCCCGCCCACGGCCTTGCGCGTCCACGGTTACTTGAGTCCTCCGTCGGGGCCACGCGGCGCCTTTCCCCCTCAAAAGGCGCTCGGTCACTCGGTCCAACCAGTGCGCGGCACCCAAGGACAGACCTCGTGGCCGGGTGCACCGGATCGCTCACACTATCCGGCCGGATCGGCGTCAAACGACGACGGTGACAAATTACACGTCCCTACAAGTGGGCAATCCGCCCAATTCTTTGAACGTGCGTTCCCCCGCTTGGCGTTCCCTTTACTCAAAGGCCTGTTCGGGCCGCTAATCGCACGCATCCTGGGCGGCGGTGTTCCCCCGAAAAGTCGGCGCGGGGCTCGGAGTGGGGTGCGGTGTGGGTGAAGGCGCCTCGGACCGCTTTCCACCCGATTTGCCGTCTTCCGCACCCGACTCACGCCCAAGGCTGCCTTCTTGGCCTTCTTGGCCCGGGCGATAGCGCTCGAAGTCGTATGAATAGCCACGCTTGTCCCGCTCGTCGGTCGGCCCCGTGTCACTCCTCTCGCTCCTCTTCGTGCCGGAATCCGCCGGAACTTCCTTTGTGACCTCCAACGGCGCGTCTCTGCGCAGCCGTTCGAAGAGTTTCTCCGCCGCCGGCTCCACGAGCTGGTCGCGATTGGCGTCGCGGGCGTACGACTCCCTCGGCACGGTCAGGAATTGCACACGTTCGGTGGGGATGTTGCGCATGCCGCGCACCAGGTCGTACAGCCCCCGCAGGTTCGCAAGGCCGGGGTCGGTGGTGAGGGACGACGTCGCCGCGTCCAGCACGGGATAGAGCTTCACCGGGTTCAGCAGTACGTCGTTGCCGCGGACCTTGTTGACGAGGGCGCCCAGGAAACGCTGCTGGCGGTCCATCCGGTCGGTGTCGCTGCCGTCACCGATGGTCTTGCG
>NZ_LIPP01000304.1:5713-6304 GCF_001418335.1 Streptomyces aurantiacus
TCTCGACGGTACGGATCGTGCAAGCCGGACCGCCGCTCTGGAAGGCGTAGTTGAACATCGAGAACACGGGTGCGGTGCGGGCGCCGTCCGGCCCCCGGCAGCTCGGTACGTCCACCATCAGGTCGCGGGGCAGCGAGACGGCGGTCGCGCTGCGCCGGTTCGCCGCGAGGTGCAGCAGGATCGTGGTGTCGGAGCGCTCGGTGCCGGAGTCCCTGCCGTACTTGCGGTTCCCGTCCCCGGACCGCGAGTCCGACCCGATCAGCAGGATGTTCTGCGCGTCGCGCACCAGCGCGGTGGGCCGTTCCTTCTCGTACCGGGCGAGTTCGGCGGCCGTGTCGTCGTCCGAGGTGATGTTGGAGCTGAGCTTCTCGTACACCGCCCACCCGGCCCCCGCGGCGCCNNCAGCCACCGCCGACGGCGCCGGGCGACACCGGCAGGGGTGGCGGTCGAGCCCAGATCGGGCCCGACCGCGCCCTCACCGCGCGTCCCACCGGTGCCGTTACCGCTGCCGCTCACGCCAGACTCCGCCCCTCCTGTCGCACGAACCTGCCCTTACGACCATGACGCGGTCGGGGGCGGGGGGCTTTGGGG
>NZ_LIPP01000305.1 GCF_001418335.1 Streptomyces aurantiacus
ACCAGCACTACTGGCTGGAGGTGGATGGCGTCGGAGACGTGCGGTCCGCAGGGCTGCGGCGGCTTGAGCACGCGCTGTTGCCCGCGGTCCTCGGTCTGGCCGACGGCGCGCTCGTGCTGACCGGGCGGCTCGCGGTGTCCGGTGGCGCCGGCTGGCTCGCCGACCATGCGGTGGCGGGCACGACGCTCGTACCCGGTGCGGCCCTGGTCGAGTGGGCGTTGCAGGCGGCCGAAGAGGCGGGCTGCCCCACCCTTGAGGAACTGACGCTCCAGGCGCCCTTGGTGCTGCCTGGCTCCGGGGGTCTGCAGGTCCAGGTGGTCGTCGGCGCGGCGGACGAGCGGGGCGGCCGACGCGAGGTGCGCGTCTTCTCCCGCCTGGACGCCGACGAGGAACTGCGCCAGGACGAGGGATGGTCGTGTCATGCGGTCGGCGTGCTGAGCCCCGAGTCCGATGAAACGCCGGACGGGCTGCGCGGGCAGTGGCCCCCGGCGGGAGCCGAGCCGGTGCAGATCGGTGATCTCTACGAGCGGGCGGCATCGGCGGGCTATCAGTACGGCCCGTCGTTCCAGGGCCTGCGCGCCGTGTGGCGGCACGGCAGTGACCTGCTGGCCGAGGTGACGCTGCCCGAACAGGCGGGTGCGCACGACGGCTTCGGTATCCACCCCGTACTGCTGGACGCCGCGCTGCATCCGGCTCTGCTGCTCGACCGGAACGCCCCCGGGGACGCGGGAGACCTTCGCCTGCCGTTCGCGTGGAACGGGGTGTCCCTGTGGGCCACCGGTGCCACCACGGTGCGGGTACGTCTGTCCCCGTACGAGGAAGAGGGGGCGGAGGACGGGGCAGGGCTGCGAGTGACGGTGACCGACGCCGCCGGAGCGCCGGTGCTGAGCGCGGACTCCCTGGCGCTGCGTCCCGCCGACCCCGAGTTGCTGCGCTCGGCAGGCAAGGCGGGCAGCGGCATCAACGGATTGTTCACCGTGGAGTGGACCGCCGTGCCTCCGGCAGCCGTGGAGGAGAGCGGCGACGACTGGGTGATGCTCGGCCAGGACTCACCGGCCTGGGCCGGAGCGGACATGCCCCGGCACCCCGATCTGACGGCTCTGCTGACCGCGCTGGACGGTGGGGCACACGTCCCCGCGACCGTCCTCGTCGAGACCGCCGCCACGCCAGGCGGACCCGATGGACCCCACGGTCCCGAGGGAACGGTCGACGCGTGTGGCCGGGCGGGCGCCGAGCGTGCCCTGCACCTGGTGCAGGACTGGCTCGCCGAACCTCGCCTCGCCGAAGCCAGGCTCGTACTGATCACACACCACGCGGTGGAGGTACCGGCTGACGACGGCCGGAACCCCGCGCCCGTCGACATCCCTGCCGCCGCCCTGTGGGGACTGCTACGCAGCGCACAGGCCGAACACCCGGACCACTTCGTCCTCTTGGACACCGACCACGGCACGGACCGGGCGAGCGTCGCGTGGGCCCTCGCCACCGGGGAGCCGCAACTGGCCGTGCGCGCGGGACAACCGAAGGCCCCCCGCCTCACACGCGCCACTCTCCCCACGACCTCCACCGACTCCGGCGCGGCTCTCGACCCCGACGGCACCGTATTGATCGCGGGCGGCACAGGCATGATGGGCGGCCTCGTCGCCGAACACATCGTCCGCGCCTGGTCGGTGCGGCACCTGCTGCTCGTCAGCCGCCAGGGACCAGACGCGCCGGACGCCCGTGACCTTGCCGACCGACTGACCGGACTCGGGGCCACGGTGCGAATCGTCGCCGCCGACCTGACGGACGAGCGGGCCGCCGCCGATCTGGTCGGGTCGGTCGACCCGGCGCACCCCCTGACCGGTGTCATCCACGCCGCCGGTGTGCTGGACGACGCGGTGGTGACCGCGCAGACGTCCGACCAGCTGGCCAGGGTGTGGGCCGCCAAGGCATCCGTCGCGGCGAATCTGGACGCGGCCACCTCTCGCCTGCCGCTGGGCCTGTTCGTGATGTTCTCCTCCGCCGCAGGCGTCCTCGGCAACGCGGGCCAGGCCGGATACGCCGCCGCCAACGCCTTCGTGGACGCCCTGGTCGCCCGACGCCGCAACGCCGGTCTGCCCGGCCTGTCCATCGCCTGGGGGCTGTGGGCGCGCAGCAGCGCCATGACCCGCCACCTGGACGACGCCGACCTGGCGCGACTGCGCGCCGGCGGCCTGAAGCCGCTTCTGGACGAGCAGGGCCTGGCACTCCTCGACGCGTCGCGCGCCACCGCGGACACCGCGGACACGGCACTGGTGGTCGCGGCCGGTGTCGACGTACGCGGCCTTGCAGGGGACACCGTGCCCGCGATCCTGCGGAACCTCGCGGGGCGGACCCGTCGCAGGGCGGCGGCCGACTCCGCCGTGGACCAAGCCGAGTTGGAGACACGGCTCGCAGGCCTGGACGAGTCCGGGCGCCGGGCCGCCGTCACCGACGTCGTGCGCGAATGCGTCGCGGCGGTGCTCGGCCACCGCTCGGCGGCCGACGTGCGCACCGAGGCCAACTTCAAGGACTTGGGCTTCGATTCGCTCACGGCGGTGCAACTGCGCAACCGTCTCTCGGCGGTCAGCGGCCTGCGCCTGCCCGCCACGATGGTTTTCGACCACCCCACCCCGCAGACCCTTGCCGCCTACCTGAGCACTCGCCTGAGCGGCCGGACCGCGACCCCCGCCGCCCCTGCCGCACTCCCGATGGCAGGGACGGACGACCCGGTGGCGATCGTCTCCATGGCCTGCAAGTACCCCGGGGGTGTGACTTCGCCGGAGGGTTTGTGGGATCTGGTCAGTGCGGGTGTGGACACGATCGGTGCGTTTCCGACGGACCGCGGCTGGGACCTGGAACGCCTCTTCCACCCCGACCCGGACCACCCCGGCACCAGCTACGCCAACGAAGGAGCCTTCCTGCCCGACGCGGGTGACTTCGACGCGGCGTTCTTCGGGATCAATCGGCGTGAGGCGTTGGCGATGGACCCGCAGCAGCGGCTGCTTCTCGAAGCGTCCTGGGAGGTGTTCGAGCGCGCGGGTATTGATCCGACGACGTTGAAGGGCAGTCTGACCGGTACGTACGTGGGTGTGATGTACCACGACTACGCGGCAGGACTGGCCGGCGGCCAGGACGCCCAGTTGGAGGGCTACTCCATGCTGGCCGGTTCCGGCAGCGTGGTCTCAGGCCGGGTGGCCTACACCTTGGGCCTGGAGGGTCCGGCGGTGACGGTCGATACGGCGTGTTCGTCGTCGTTGGTGTCGATTCATCTGGCGGCGCAGGCGCTGCGGCAGGGTGAGTGCGATCTCGCCGTCGCGGGCGGTGTCACCGTCATGGCCACACCCGAGGTGTTCACCGGCTTCTCGCGCCAGCGCGGCCTGGCCCCGGACGGTCGCTGCAAGCCGTTCGCCGCCGCGGCCGACGGCACGGGCTGGGGCGAAGGCGTCGGCGTACTCCTTCTGGAGCGCCTTTCGGATGCGCGTCGTCATGGTCGTCGGGTGTTGGGTGTGGTGCGGGGTTCGGCGGTGAATCAGGACGGTGCGAGTAATGGTTTGACGGCGCCGCATGGTCCGTCGAA
>NZ_LIPP01000306.1:0-5017 GCF_001418335.1 Streptomyces aurantiacus
TCCCCACGCCCCTCCCCGACATCGAGTCCCAGGCCCCCGGCCTCCTCAGCGCCTACAAGGCCGCCGCCACCGCCCTGGACAACCAGGGCCTCACAGGCACCAGCGCCAAGGTCTACCTCGTGCTGGACCGCTCCGCCTCGATGCGCCCGTACTACAAGGACGGCTCCGCGCAGGCTCTCGGTGAGCAGACCCTCGCCCTCGCCGCCCACCTGGCGCCCGAGGCGACCGTCCAGGTCGTCTTCTTCTCCACGGAGCTGGACGGCACCGGCGAACTCACCCTCGCCGAGCACGACAACAAGATCGACGAACTCCACGCAGGCCTCGGCCGCATGGGCCGTACGAGCTATCACGCGGCCGTGCAGGAAGTGATCGCCCTGCACGAGAAGGCGGGCGCTCCCGCGGCTCCCGGTCTCGTGGTCTTCCAGACGGACGGTGCTCCGGACGCCAAGACCCCGGCCACCCAGTCCCTCACGGAAGCGGCGAAGAGCCACCCCGGTCTCTTCTTCTCCTTCGTCGCGTTCGGCGAGCAGGACAACAAGGCCTTCGACTACCTCCGCAAGCTGAAGTCGGAGAACACGGCCTTCTTCCACGCGGGCCCGACCCCGCGCGAGCTCACGGACACGGAGGTCTACGAGGGAGTACTGGCGAACTGGCGCCCGTGACCCGTCGCCGCCCCCTCGGCAGACCCTCCCCGGCCGCCCCCTTCTCACCCCGTAAAACGAGGAGCGGGCGGCCCACCCATGTCGGCTAGGATTTCAAGGTTCGTAAGACGGCCGAAAGTCGGAGCACCGTACGACGTGCCGTCACCTCACGTAGCGACTCGGGAGCAGCCCGCAATGGCTCGACACCTCATCACCAGCGCCCTTCCGTACATCAACGGGATCAAGCACTTGGGCAACATGGTGGGGTCCATGCTCCCGGCGGACGTGTACGCCAGGTACCTCCGCCAGCGCGGCCACGACGTCCTCTACATCTGCGGGACGGACGAGCACGGCACCCCGGCCGAACTGGCGGCGAAGGAGCAGGGCCTGCCGGTCGACGAGTTCTGCGCCCAGGCCCACGACGCGCAGAAGGCGGTCTACGACGGCTTCGAGCTGGCCTTCGACCACTTCGGCCGCAGTTCCTCCCCGCAGAACGCCGAGCTGACGCAGCACTTCGCCCGCAAGCTGAACGAGAACGGCTTCATCGAGGAGCGCGCGATCCGGCAGGTGTACTCGCCCGCCGACGGCCGCTTCCTGCCCGACCGCTACGTCGAGGGCACGTGCCCCCACTGCGGTTACGACAAGGCGCGCGGCGACCAGTGCGAGAACTGCACGCGGGTCCTGGACCCGACGGACCTGATCAACCCGCGTTCGGCGATCTCGGGTTCGACGGAGCTCGAAGTCCGCGAGACGAAGCACCTCTTCCTCCTCCAGTCGAAGCTGCAGGGGGAGGTGGAGACGTGGATCGACCATGTCGCGGACGAGTGGCCGCAGCTCGCCTCCTCCATCGCCCGCAAATGGCTGACCGAGGGCCTGCACGACCGTGCGATCACCCGTGACCTGGAGTGGGGCGTGCCGGTCCCGGCCGACACGTGGCCGGAACTGGCGGCGGACGGCAAGGTCTTCTACGTCTGGTTCGACGCGCCGATCGAGTACATCGCGTCGACGAAGGAGTGGGCGGACGCGGCCCCGGAGGAGAACCGGGACTGGAAGTCGTGGTGGTACGAGCCGGCGGGCGCGTCGGACGTGCGCTACACGGAGTTCATGGCGAAGGACAACGTCCCCTTCCACAGCGTGATGTTCCCGGCCACGGAGATGGGCGTACGGGAGCCGTGGAAGAAGGTCGACCAGCTGAAGGCGTTCAACTGGCTGACGTACTACGGCGGGAAGTTCTCCACGTCGCAGAAGCGGGGCGTCTTCACCGACCAGGCCCTCGACATCCTGCCGGCGGACTACTGGCGCTACTTCCTGATCGCCAACGCCCCCGAGTCGGACGACTCGTCGTTCACGTGGGAGCACTTCACGGCGACGGTGAACAAGGACCTGGCCGACACCCTCGGCAACTTCGTCAACCGGGTCCTGTCCTTCTCGAAGAAGCGCTTCGGCGAGGAGGTCCCGGCGGGCACGGAGGCGGGCGCGCCGGAGGCGAAGCTCGGCGAGGAGATCGCGTCGCTTCTCTCCGAGTACGAGACCCAGATGGAGGCGCTCCAGTTCCGCAAGGCCGCGACGGCGCTGCGGGCCCTGTGGTCGGCGGGCAACTCCTACCTGGAGGAGAAGGCCCCCTGGCTGGAGATCAAGACCAACCCGGAGGGCGCGGCCCTCACGCTCCGCACGGCGATGAACCTGATCCACCTCTACGCGGTGGTCTCGGAGCCCTTCATCCCGGCCTCCTCCAAGGCCATGCGCGCTGCCTTCGCCCTGCCGGACGACACGGCGGCCTGGGTGACACAGGACGAGGCGAGGTCCCTGAACTCGATCCCCACGGGCACGCCCTTCACGGTCCCCCCGGTCCTCTTCGCCAAGATCACGGACGAGGACCTGGAAACGTACAAGGAGCGCTTCGGCGGAGCACCGGAGTAACGACCGGCACCAGGCGGTACCGCGAGCTGCCGCCCCGGCCTGAGCGCTCAAGGGCCGGGGCGTAAGAGGGGGTGCGGTTCGATCTGAGACAGGGGGACGCGTGGGGCTGATGTACGGCTACGACATCTATCTGCGTCCTCGGAACGTCGCCAGGGCATTGGCCAATCTGGCCGAGCTGGCGCCGCCGGCCCGTGCCGTCCCGCCGCTTGAGATCACCCTGCCTGGCGGTGACCGGCTCGTCCTCCCGTTCACGTCCCACTTCAAGAGCGATCCGGTCGATTGCTCCACGAGCGGCGCGCTTGAGCTCGACACGTCCCTCATGGTCGACGTCGACGATGCAGCACTGCACGAGTATGCGCGGACAGGTGGACCTGGCCCCGAGGCGGACGGGCGCATCCAGATCGGGTACATCTACGCCACGATCCGGTTCGAGTCCCTCCTGCACCCTGGCTACACGTCGGTGGAGTGCTGGGCGGCGACGTCGGGGATGAGCCGCTTGTTCGCGCGCTCGGCCAACGTCAGGAAGGTGTTCACCGACCTCACCGCCGACAGCGGCGGGGTGTGCTGCCTGTTCGATACTGGCGACGGCGCCCCCGAGCAAGTGTGCTGGCTCAACGGTGAACCCACCCAGGAGACAGTCTCCGGTCCCCGCTTTCCGGATCTGCGAGCACTTGTGGCGGCTTGGTCCGACCCGAGCAGTGAGCATCCGTGAGGTCCGGGCCCGCGCCGAAGCTGTACCCGATCTCGCCGTCGCGGAGGGTGCTCAGTCGAGACAGAACTCGTTGCCCTCGATGTCCTGCATCAGGATGCAGGACTCGTTCTCGTCATCGGCGAGCAGCGTTCGTACGTGTACCGCACCGAGCGCGACCAGTCGTGCGCATTCGGCCTCCAGTGTGGCGAGGCGCTCTTCACCCACCAGTCCGGTGCCGGCCCGCACGTCGAGATGTACCCGATTCTTGACGATCTTCCCTTCGGGAACGCGCTGAAAGAGCAGGCGCGGGCCCACACCCGAGGGATCACTGCATGCGAAGTAGACGACCTGATCCTCAGGCGGCAGCGAGTGGTGGTAGTCCTCCCACGTGGCAAACCCCTCCGGGACCGGCGGCACGACGTAGCCCAACACCTCGCACCAGAAACCGGCGAGGCGCGCAGGTTCCGCGCAGTCGAAGGTGACTTGGAACTGCTTGATCGATGACATCGGCGCACCTTAACAGGGCCGCTCTGCCGCCCATGTCCGGGTTTCGGAATTGAGTCCTGGCCTCACAAAGAGATCGGCCGATACGCCAGAGCCTGATCGACTACCTCTTCGGCCGAAAGGTCCCGCTCCGGCGGCCAGAAGATCAAGTCACGGACGTGACCGGACGGGCATCCCAGGGCACTGTCGATCCTGCCCACCCAGTCGGCCACCTCGTCGTCGGAGGCGTAATCCATATTCATGATCCGCTGCACGAGGACGACCGCCTCCGCACGGCTCATCTCCGCTGCAATCATCAGGTCCCTCCGCCGCAGCCGCCGTACCGGGGCGCGGGCAGTTGAGAGTCAACTCCCCAAGGCGTACGCCACAAAGTCCGCCCATGCCTGCGGCGCGAGCGCGAGTTGAGGCCCTCCTATGTTCTTGGAGTCGCGGACATGCACCGCGCTGGAGGCAATCGCGATCTCAATACAGGAGTTGCCATCAGGACCGTCGCTGTAGCTGCTCTTGAACCACTCCAGCTCAGAGTTGTATCCGGCAGAAGCCTTACGGATCATGATTCTCCCAGCACTTGCTCAATGAAGACCAGCGTCTGTCGCGGCGTGAGAGCCTGAGCCCGGATGGTGCCATACCGGAGTTCAAGGATTCGGAGCTGCCTCGGGTCCACAGTCGGTCGCCGCCGACGGCCCTCGTCCGCCGGCACCGATACCGAGTCCGAGTCCGGACGCGGCCTGCTTCTCGTCGAGGCGTTCGCGGACCGCTGGGGCGTCGAACTCGGCCCGGTTCCCCGTAAAACCGTCTGGGCGGGACTCGATCTGGCGCCGCACGCACCGAATGCCGCGAACGTGTACTCCGGTGCTCCTGACGCTCTTCCCAAAGAACCACGCGAGGGAGAGAAACCCCACCAAGCCCCACCCCTCCCGTCCACAGCGGGCACTCACTCGCGCGAGTGAACATCACCAACTCGGCTGGTATCGGGACGGCTTGCCTGCTCTACGCTCAGCGCGGCACCACACAACTTCACCGCAGACATGCGACGGCCCTCGCCGGGACTGGCATCCCAGTGCGAGGGCCTGACCACACAGGAAGAACCTCACCTTCCCAATGGATACGCAGAACACTAGCGTGCGCCCGCGCGCCCAGGCCCGTACCGCGGGCAAAAACCGCCCGCCCCGCAGCGCCCGCACGAACACCCACCCGGGCAGCGGCATCACGCACGACAACTCCCGCCACACCACCCGCTTCACGGTGATCGGCAACCACC
>NZ_LIPP01000306.1:5057-5251 GCF_001418335.1 Streptomyces aurantiacus
TCGCCGCCGCCCTGCGGGAGTTGGAGGCCCACGGCTACCTGTGCCGCACCCGTGTCCGCACCGAAAGCGGCCGCATCATCACCCGCACCGTCTCCCGCAACCAGCCGGGCCGACACGGCGACGCGACCGACGACGTACCCGAGCCGTCTGCCGAAAGCCCTGCCGGACCCGCGGCCCCACCTCCCGCCGGATCC
>NZ_LIPP01000307.1 GCF_001418335.1 Streptomyces aurantiacus
CTTCCCCTCCCCCGCTTCCTGCCCCTCGCCCTCGCCTGGTCGGCCAGCCGCGGCCTGATGCTCTGGCTGCTCTTCCAGGACGACCGCGCCCCGCTCGGCGTCGGCGGGATCGCGCGTGAGGTGCACGAGCTGTACGCCCGCTGGTACGGCGTGCTCGCCGACGGCGCGTTCCCGGCGGGCGACCGGCTGTGGCAGTACCCGCCAGGGGCGGGCCCCGTCCTGCTGTCCCCAGGGCTACTGCCGGGGCTGACGTACTTCCAGGCGTTCGCGACCCTCACCCTGGCCACCGATCTCCTGGTCACCGTCGTCCTCGCGCGCGTGGGCACCCGTCCGGGCCGCAGCCTGCGCGGCGCGGCACTCTGGACGGCGGCCCTGCCGCTCCTTCTGCACATCCCGCTCGCGCGCTACGACGTGCAGGTCACCGCCTTCGCGGTCATCTCCCTGTTGACGTTGTCGCGCTCCACGCGCGCGTGCGGTGTGTTCGCCGCGCTCGGCGCCCTGGTGAAGGTGTGGCCCGCGCTGACGCTGATCGGCACCCCCCGGGGGCGTACGACGAGGGAGGCGTGGACCTCGGCCGCGGTCACCGCGGGCGTGCTGCTCCTCGCCCTCGCCGCCCTCTTCCGCGATCCCTTCGACTTCCTGCGCCAGCAGGGCGGCCGGGGCGTGCAGATCGAGTCGCTCGGCGGCACGGCCCTCTCCTTCGCACGCCACGCGGGGTGGCCGGGGCGCGTGGGCTACCGGTTCGGCGCCATGGAGTTCACCGGGCCGTACGTCTCCTCGGTCGCCGCGGTGTCGCTCGCGCTCACCGTCACCGCGTTCGGCGCCCTGCTGCTGTGGCGGCTGCGCGCGCGGCACTGGACGCCGGCGACCCCGTACGACGCCGCGCTCGGTGCGGTGCTCCTGTTCACCGTGACGAGCCGGGTCATCAGCCCCCAGTACCTGGTGTGGCTGCTCGGTCTGGCCGCGGTCTGCCTGACCTCCCGGCAGACCACGCAGCGCCCGGTGGCCGCGCTGATCACGGCGGCCGCCGCGGTCAGCACCCTCGCGTACCCCGTCCTGTACGACGACGTCGTGGCCTGCACCTGGACGGGCTCCCTGCTGATGCTCGCCCGCAACGGCCTGCTGGTGACGGCTGCCGGGCTCTCCTTCCACCGCCTGTGGACGGCCGGGACCCGGCCCGAGGGTTCCGAGGGCCCGACACCCTCGGAACCGGCGCACAGGCAGCGCGACCTTCCCGACAGGACAGCAAGTGCCATTTGACGAAAAATTGTCGTCGCAGGTCTGCGTCGTCGTCATCGGGTACGACGACGCCGCCCATGTGACGGACGCGGTGCGCTCGGCCCTGGCGCAGGGCCCCGCCGTCCGCGAGGTGATCGCCGTGGACGACTGCTCGGCCGACGGCAGCGCGGACGTCCTGGACCGCCTCGCGCTCGACGAGCCGCGGCTGAAGGTCGTCCGCCGCAAGGCCAACAGCGGCGGCTGCGGCAGCCCCCGCAACGACGGGATCGACGCCACCACGGCTCCGTACGTGATGTTCCTGGACAGCGACGACGTACTGCCGCCCGGAGCGGTCGACGCCCTGCTGGAAGCGGCTGCCGGGCGCGGCACCGAGGTCGCGGCCGGCCTGTGCGTGCGCCGCGAACTGCCGTCCGGCCGCGAGGTGCCGTGGCAGCCCGGCCTGTACGCCGGGGCCGCCCTCGTGACCCGCCCGTCGCGGCGCCCCCGCCTGGTCCACGACACGCTGTGCGTCAACAAGCTGTACCGCACCGACTTCCTGCGCGAGCACGGCATCCGCTTCCCCGAGGGGCGCTTCCCCTACGAGGACTTCGTCTTCACCGCGCGCGTGCTCGCCGCCGGGCCGCGCATCGCGCTGATCCCGGACCCGGTGTACGTCTGGCACGTACGCCGGAGCGCCGGACGGCTGTCGATCTCGCTGGACAGGTCGGGCGTCGACAACTGGCGGGCCAGGATCACCGCGCACGCCCAGGCGTACGACGTCCTCCTCGCCGCCGGTGAGAAACGGCTGGCCAGGGCGTCACGGGCGAGGTTCCTCGACCACGCGCTGCGGATGTACGCGCGCGAGCTCGATCTGCGCGGGGCCGGGTACCGGCGTGAGTGGTGGGCCCTCACGCGCGCGTACCTGGCGACGTTCGACGCGGGCGACTTCGCGCTCGCCCCGGCGCCGGGCAGGGTGATCGCGCAGGTGGTGCTGGCCTCCGGGAAGCCGTGCGACCTGACCCGCGTCAAGGAGGTCGCGGCCCGCCCGTCCCGGCTGCGACCGCCGTACGCGCGGTCCGCGGACGGTACGCCGGTCTGGTCGGCCGACCTGCCCCACGTCACCCTGGAACACCTCCTGCTGCGGCCCGTACGCCTCCTCCCGGTGGCCGTCGACGCGGAACTGCGGCCACGCGCGCGTGTCACCCTGCTGCGGCTGCGCCTGCACGAGCTGTACGGGCGGCTGGCGGAGGCGGCGCCCGCGTCCGTGGACGCCGAGTTCGTGAACCGGCGGGACGGGACGACCGGGCTCACACTCACCGCGGAGTTCCTGCCGGACGCCGCAGACCCGGCCGACCCGGCCGACCCGGCAGACGCCGGTGCCACCGGTGACCCCGCCGGCACCGGCTCCTGGACGGCCGAAGCGCCGGTCGACCTCTCGGCGCTCGGTTCCGGCACCGGCACCGGCACCCGCTCCGGCTCCGGCTCCGGTACCTGGGACCTGCGGCTGCGCCTGCGTTTCCGCGACGGCACGAGCCGCGAGACCACCGCGCACGCGTGCGCGGGCCCGGGCCTGCTGCGCCGGTCGGTCGTACCGAGCACTCGGCACGGCGTGCTGCTCGTCCAGCCGTACGCGACCCACGCGGGCTCGCTCGCGCTGCGGATCGAGCCGGGCCTGCGGGGGACGGCGACCGTACTGGGCCGCAGAGCGCGGCGTTTGCTTCACTGACCCGAGAACAGGGGACACATGAGGGGACGGCTGTAGATGACCTGGCTGATCACCGGCGGCGCCGGCTACATCGGGGCGCACGTCGTCCGCGCGATGACCGAGGCGGGCGAACGGGCCGTGGTGTACGACGACCTGTCCACCGGAATCTCCGAACGCGTCCCGGACGGGGTACCGCTCGTCGTCGGCTCGACCCTGGACGGGGAGCGGGTCGCCCGGGCGCTGAAGGACCACGCCGTCTCCGGTGTCGTGCACCTGGCGGCGAAGAAACAGGTCGGCGAGTCGGTGGAGCTGCCGCTGCACTACTACCACGAGAACGTCGAGGGGCTGCGGGTGCTGCTGCGGGCGGTCACGGCGGCCGCGGTGCCGTCCTTCGTGTTCTCGTCCTCGGCGGCGGTCTACGGCATGCCCGACGTCGGCCTCGTGACCGAGGAGACGCCCTGCGTGCCGATCAACCCGTACGGCGAGACCAAGCTCGCCGGCGAGTGGCTGGTGCGCGCCACGGGCCGCGCACACGGCCTGTCGACGGCCTCCCTGCGCTACTTCAACGTGGCGGGGACGGCGACACCGGAACTGGCCGACGCGGGCGTCTTCAACATCGTCCCGATGGTCTTCGAGAAGCTGACCGGGGGTGAGCCCCCGCGGATCTTCGGCGACGACTACGCGACCCCGGACGGCACCTGCGTCCGCGACTACATCCACGTCGTCGATCTGGCGGAGGCCCATGTGGCGGCGGCCAGGCGGCTCGCCGCGGCCCCCGGCACCGACCTGACCCTCAACATCGGCCGCGGCGAAGGGGTCTCGGTCCGCCGGATGATCGACCGGATCAACGAGATCACCGGCTACACACTGCCTCCGACGGTGGCCCCTCGCCGGCCGGGCGACCCGGCCCGGGTCGTCGCCTCCGCCGACCGCATCGCCGCGGAACTCGCCTGGAAGGCGAAGTACGGCCTCGACGACATGATCACGTCGGCCTGGGAGGGCTGGCTACGGCTGCATCCGCGGGCATGACGGGCACGGCCCCGCTGAGATGCGGCTGAGGGAGGGCTGTCCGGAGAAGCCCTCACCGAGGCGTGCGGAGGCGGGCAGCGGTGAACGGTGAGCGGTGAGCGGCGGTGAAACGCACTCGCCGCGGGCCGGACATCGTCCTGGGCCGCGGCGAGGGTGCTCCGGGGGAAACGGGAACGGGACCCGTCAGAGCTTGTCCATACGGGTGTAGGGACTGACGATACGGGCCTGGCGGGAGCCGAAGTCGACGAGCATCGCGATGCCCTCCTCGACGCCGACAATCCTGCCCAGGCCGAACTGGTCGTGCGTCACACGGTCACCCAGGGCGAAGTGCTTGGCGACCGGGACAACCGGAGCTTTGAAGGGACTGGTGGACAGGTGGCGCCGGGGCGCGGATGGCTTCGTCATCGTGTTTCCAGTATGCGCCCCCGGAGGGCTTGAGGGTGAGGCGTGGATGACAACGATCCGGCCGCTACGGGGGTCGGGCGCCCGCTGAGAGGTGCCCGGAGCTGGGCGGCGGGCCCCGCCGAACCCCAGGTGGAGCGGCCCTCTCCGCCCGACTACAGCGCCTTGAGCGCCGCCGTCGTGGCCCGGGTCAGACTCTCCAGATATCCCTTCGGCGGTTTCGGGCCACGGATCACCACGGCACGCCAGTACAGCGGTCCGGAGATCACGTCGAGGGCCAGTTCGCCGTCGATCTCCGTACGGATCTCACCGCGTGCCCTGGCCGCCGCGACGATGCCGCTCACGACGCTCGCCTGCCCCTCTCGCAGGGCCTTCTGCATGGCCCCCGCGATCTCGGGGTTACGGGCCGCCTCGGCCTGCAGATCGGGGATGACCTGCGAGGCGACCGGATGACGCAGGGCGCGTGAGGTGACCTCGTACAACAGGCGCAGGTCGCCCTCCAGGGTGCCCGTGTCGGGCGCGGGCAGTCCCTGTACGGCGATCGCGGAGACCAGGTCGAGCACCAACTGCAGCTTGGAACGCCACCGGCGGTAGACCGCGGTCTTGCCTACGCCCGCGCGGCGCGCGATCCCCTCGATGGACATGCGCGCGTATCCGACGGCCGCGAGTTCCTCGAAGACGGCCGTCCGGATCGCCTCGGTCACGTCCTCCCTGAGCACCGCCGCCCCGGCGGGAGCCCGGCGGCGCGGCTGCGGACTCCGCTCCGCGCCGGCTGCTCCAGCCGCTCCAGCTGCTCCGCCTGTCCCAGCTGCCCCAGCTGCCCCAGCCGTCCCGTCGGCGTTCGTCGTCATGCGGACCAGCATATCGGCGTGACGACGAAACGGTTGCGTTCCGACGTGAGATCGGCCTACGCTCACGTCACGACGATACGGTCCCGTCCCGACGTAAAGTCGTACCCAATGGCAGGTAAAGGCATTCCCCTCCGCCCCCTCCGCCCCTCCCTCTC
>NZ_LIPP01000308.1 GCF_001418335.1 Streptomyces aurantiacus
TGCGCCCCCAGACCCCCGCTAAAAGATTGCGCCGTTCCCCGCGCCCCTGATTGCGCACCCCTGATTGCGCGCCCCTAAGAGAACATCTCCCCCAACACCCTCGCCGCCCTCTCCGCGTCCCCGAAGCCCACGTACAACGGCGTGAAGCCGAAGCGGAGGATGTCAGGTTCCCGGAAGTCGCCGATCACTCCTCGCTCGATCAGGCGGCGCATCACCCCGCCCGCGTCCGCGCAGCGCAGGGAGACCTGGCTGCCTCGCTCGGCGTGGGCGAGCGGGGTCACCGGCTCGACGGCGCCCCCGGGCACGTACGCCTCGACGCACTGCAGGAAGAAGTCCGTCAGGGCGAGGGACTTGGCGCGGAGCACCTCGATCGAGACGTCGTCCCAGACCTCCAGGGCCGCCTCCAGCGCGAGCATGGAGAGGATGTCGGGGGTACCGACGCGGCCTCGGAGGGCGCCGGGGGCCGGGGTGAAGTCCGGGGTCATGCCGAAGGGATCGGCGTGGGAGTTCCAGCCCGGCAGCGGGGAGTCGAAGCGGGACTGGTGGTCCCGGCGGACGTAGAGGTACGCCGGTGAACCGGGGCCGCCGTTCAGGTACTTGTACGTACAGCCGACCGCCAGGTCCACGCCGTGTTCGTCGAGCCCGACCGGCAGGGCGCCCGCGCTGTGGCACAGGTCCCAGACCGACACCGCACCCGCCGCACGGATCGCGGCCGTCAGGGACGGCAGGTCGTGCAGGCGGCCCGTGCGGTAGTCGACGTGGTTCAGCAGTACCGCCGCCGTACGCCCGCTCAGGGCGTCCGGCACGTCGGCGGGAGCGACCGGGCGCAGCGTGCAGCCCGTCAGCCGGGCCGCCGACGCGGCGATGTAGCCGTCCGTGGGGAACGTCGTGACGTCGACCAGGACCTCGTCCCGGACACCCGGCCCCTCCCTGGCGTCCCGGGCGTCCCGGGCGTCCCGGGCGTCTCGCCGCTCGTTCGCGAGCCGTACCGCGCCCACGACCGCCTTGAACACGTTGACGCTCGTCGAGTCGCCGACGACGATCTGGCCCGGCGCCGCGCCCACCAGTGGCGCGATCCGGTCGCCGATCCGCTCCGGCGCCGTCCACCAGCCGCTCTCGTCCCAGGACCGGATCCGCAGCGAACCCCACTGCCTGCGCACGACGTCCTCGACCTGGCCGGGCACGGAGCGCGGCAGCGCGCCGAGCGAGTTCCCGTCCAGGTACACCGTGTCGTCCAGGACGAACCGCGCGCGCAGCTCACCCAGTTCGTCGGCGGCGTCCAGCGCCGCCGCCTCCTTCTCGTACGAGGAGCCGTACGACCTGTTCTGACCGGGCTCAGACATGCGACCGTGCCGTCCACAGCTCGGGGAACACGTTGTTGCGGGCCCGCTTCTCCAGCCAGGCCACGCCCGCCGAGCCGCCGGTGCCCGTCTTGGAGCCCATCGCCCGCCGGGTGGCGACGAGGTGGTCGTTGCGCCAGCGCCACACGAGTTCGGCGACGTCGGTCAACGACTCGCCGAGCCGGGCGAGTTCGGAGCTCTCGTCGCCGGCGTACAGCTCCGTCCACACGGCCTCGACCTCGGGCGACGGCTCGTAGCGCCGGGACACGTCCCGCTGGACGACCGAGGACGGAACGGCGTGCCCGCGCCGCGCTAGCAGCCCCAGCACCTCGTCGTACAGGCTCGGTTCGTGCAGGGCCTTCTCCAGCTCGGCGTGGACACGCGGCGCGCCCCGGTGCGGCACGAGCATGGACGCGGACTTGTCGCCCAGCAGGAACTCCATCCGCCGGTACATGGCCGACTGGAAGCCGGAGCCCTCTCCGAGAGCACTGCGGTACGAGTTGAACTGGGCCGGAGTGAGCTGGCCGAGGGGCTTCCAGGAGGCGTTCAGCGCCTCCAGTTCCCGTACCGACCGCTTCAGGGCCGCCACCGCGACCGGCACCCGGTCCTCGCGCAGCGCCTTCGCCGCGGTCTCCCACTCGTGGACGATGACGGTGAACCACAGCTCCATGACCTGGGTGGTCACCAGGAAGACCATCTCTCCGGGGTCCTCGGAGAGGGTGTGCTGGAGGTGGGTCAGGACGTCCGCCTGGACATAGTCCTCGTACGGAGTCGTTCCCTGGAAGTCGAGATGCGGAGACTCGGGGTTCTCGGGGCTCTCGGGGCTCTCGGCGTTCTCGGGGTTCTCAAGATGCGGAGTCTCGGGCTGCGAAGCCTCTTGGGGCTGAGCCTGGTGGGACATCGCTGTCTCCTGATGTGTACTCCGGGTAGCGGTCCGCCCCTGCCGAATTCCGACACGGAGGCCCCGGTCCCCACGGGCATACTCCACAATCGTGCCCCGAAAACGCAAGGTCCGCCCGGTCACACCGAGCGGACCTGCGCATACCCGCCCCAGCCCGGCCTAGCCCAGGGTCTGGGCCGCCGTCGGGGAGGAGTCCTTCAGGAACTGCGAGCAGCGCTCGTACTCCCCCTGCTCACCGATCGCCTGGGCGGCGCGGGCGAGGCCGTGCAGGGCACGCAGGAAACCGCGGTTCGGCTCGTGCTCCCACGGCACCGGGCCGTGGCCCTTCCAGCCGCCCCGCCGCAGGGAGTCGAGGCCCCGGTGGTAGCCGGTACGGGCGTACGCGTACGACTCCACGACACTGCCGCGCTCGTACGCCTCGTCGGCCAGCTGGGCCCACGCGAGTGAGGAGGTCGGGTAGTTCGCGGCGACGTCGGCGGGCGCCGTGCCGTTGGCGAGGAGCTCGCGCGGCTCCGGGTCGTCGGGCAGGTGGGTCGGGGGTGGTCCCCCGAGGAGGTTCTCGTGAATGGCCATGGGTTCCAGTTTGCGCTATCCGCTGCCGCCGGATCACCGGCCGGGTCCGCCTTTCGGCGAAAAGGCGCCCCTGAGCACGGGACGGACCGTTCGGGACCGGTTGGCGACCGGGACGGGCTATTCGAGCCGGCCGCGCGACCGGTTCGGCTCCAGTGGTGGGGCCGTCACCCCGCCGTGCGTGAGGCACTCCGGTTGCAGACAGCCCGGCGGCGGCTTGCGTACGGTCGTGAAGGCGATCACCGCGCCCACGACCAGGATGCCCGCGCACAGGGGCATCGCCCGCCGGAACGCGTCGTCGAAGGCGTCCGCCGACCGGTACGCCTCCTCGCTCATCCCGGCCAGCAGCGGCAGCGCGGCCACCGCGACGAGTCCCGCGGCGCGGGCCGCCGCGTTGTTGACGCCGCTGGCCAGCCCCGCCCGGCCGGTGTCCACGGAGGCCAGCACCGTCGCGGTGAGGGGCGCGACGAGCGTGACCATGCCGACGCCGAGCACCAGGACGGCGGGCAGCACGTCGGACACGTACGAGGCGTCCTCACCGACCCGCAGCATCAGCAGCATCCCGGTCGCGCACAGCAGCGGGCCCGCGGTGAGCGGTATGCGCGGGCCGATGCGCTGGGCCAGCTCGCCCGAGCGGGCCGAAAGCAGCAGCATCAGGACGGTCGTCGGCAGCAGCGCCGTACCCGCGCCGAGGGCCGAGTAGCCGGTGACGACCTGGAGCTGGACCGCGGAGAGGAAGAAGAACCCGGCGAAGGCCGCGTACACGCACAGGGTGACGAGGTTGACCGCCGTGAACTGGCGCGACGCGAAGATGTCGAGCGGCATCATCGGGTCGGCCCGCCGCTTCTCCACGGCTATGAAGGCGACGCCCGCCGCGACACCGGCGGCGGCCGTCACCGCCACGACGGGCACCGAGCCGCCGGGCGCCTCGATCAGGGCGTACGTCACCAGGGCGAGGGCCAGCGCGCCGAGGCCGGCGCCGAGCATGTCGAAGCCACGCCCGTGGACCCGGCCGTCCTTCGACTCCGGTACGTGACGCAGGGCGATCGGGGCGCACAGCAGCGCGAGCGGGACATTGAGGAGGAACACCCAGCGCCAGCCGGGGCCGTCCACCAGCCAGCCGCCCAGGAAGGGGCCGACCGCGGCGCCGATGCCGCCGAAGCCCGACCACAGGCCGACGGCTCTCGCCCGGTCGTCCGGGTGGAACGACGCCTGGATCAGCGCGAGCGAACCGGGCGTGAGCAGCGCGCCGCCGACCCCTTGCAGGGCGCGGGCCGCGACGAGGACACCGGCGTTCGGCGCGAGCCCGCACAGCAGTGAGGCCGCCGCGAACCAGACCACGCCGACGACGAACACCTTCCGCCGCCCGAAGCGGTCACCGAGCGCGCCGCCCAGGAGGATGAGTCCTGCGAGGGTCAGCATGTAGGCGTTGACGGTCCACTGGAGGCCCGCCAGGTCCGCGTCGAGGTCGCGGCCGATCGTCGGCAGCGCGACGTTCACCACCGTCGAGTCGAGCATCGCCATGCCCGACCCGAGCACCGTGGTCAGCAGGATCCACTTCCCCGCGGAAGAGGACATCCTGACAGCCGGGGACTCCGGGGACTCCGGGGACTCGGAAGGTTCTGGGGACTCCTGCGGTGTCGGGGCAGCCATGTCCGGAGCATACGGACATACGGCGGGGCCCGGGCTCCCCTGTGGAAAACGCCGCCGGTCGGCGTCCTCCTGTGGAAAACCGGGCCCCTCGAAGGAAGTGCGCGCGCCTACTTGATCTTCGTGCCCGTGGAGCGCAGGTGGCCGCAGGCCTGGGTGACCCGGGCGGCCATCGAGCCCTCGGCGAGCTTGCCCCAGGTGCGGGGGTCGTACGTCTTCTTGTTGCCGACCTCGCCGTCGACCTTCAGGACGCCGTCGTAGTTGCGCAGCATGTGGTCGGCGACCGGGCGCGTGAACGCGTACTGGGTGTCCGTGTCGATGTTCATCTTCACGACACCGTTCTCCAGGGCCGTGCGGATCTCGTCCTCGGAGGAGCCGGAGCCGCCGTGGAAGACGAAGTCGAACGGCGACGGCTTGCTGTACTTCGCCGCCACGCCTTCGTTCAGCTCCTTCAGGAGCTCGGGGCGCAGGACGACGTTGCCCGGCTTGTAGACGCCGTGCACGTTGCCGAAGGACGCGGCCAGCAGGTAGCGGCCCTTCTCGCCCAGGCCCAGGGCCTCGACGGTACGGATCGCGTCGTCGACCGTGGTGTAGAGGTTGTCGTTGATCTCGTGCGAGACGCCGTCCTCCTCGCCACCGGTCGGGGTGATCTCGACCTCAAGGATGATCTTCGCGGCGGCGGCGCGGCCCAGCAGTTCCTGTGCGATGGCCAGGTTGTCGGCGAGGGTCTCCGCGGAGCCGTCCCACATGTGGGACTGGAACAGCGGGTTCCGGCCGGCCTTGACGCGCTCCTCGGAGACCGCGATCAGCGGACGTACGTACCCGTCGAGCTTGTCCTTCGGGCAGTGGTCCGTGTGCAGGGCCACGGTGACGTCGTACTTCTTGGCGACGATGTGCGCGAACTCGGCCAGCGCCACGGCACCGGTGACCATGTCCTTGTTGTGCTGGCCGCCCAGGAACTCCGCACCGCCGGTGGAGATCTGGATGATGCCGTCGCTCTCGGCCTCCGCGAAGCCGCGCAGCGCGGCGTGCAGGGTCTGCGTCGAGGTGACGTTGATGGCCGGGTAGGCGAACTTGCCTGCCTTCGCCCGGTCGAGCATCTCGTTGTAGATCTCGGGGGTTGCGATGGGCATGGTCCGCTCCTTGTATGTGCGGGTGGCGTGCTGCTTACGGCCCTGACCTGGCCCTGACCTCAGGGGGCGACGTCATCGTCGGGCCCATCTTCCCAGACGCGGCCGGATGCTCCGGCCGCGGTGCGGGGGCCGGGCTCAGGCGAGTCCCAGTTCGTCCTTCGAGTAGGCGAAGAGGTAGGGGACGCCGGCGCCCTGCTGGATCTTCTCCGCGGCGCCGGTGGCGCGGTCGACGATGGTCGCCACGCCGACGACCTCCGCGCCGGCCTCGCGCACGGCCTCGACGGCGGTGAGCGGGGAGTTGCCGGTTGTCGAGGTGTCCTCGACGACGAGTACGCGGCGGCCCGCGATCTCCGGACCCTCGACCCTGCGCTGCATGCCGTGCGCCTTCGCCTCCTTGCGGACGACGAAGGCGTCGAGGTGCCGGCCGCGCGCCGCGGCGGCGTGCAGCATGGCCGTGGCCACCGGGTCGGCGCCCATGGTGAGGCCGCCGACCGCGTCGAAGTCCAGGTCCGCCGTCAGGTCGAGCAGTACCTGGCCGACCAGCGGGGCGGCCTCGCCGTCGAGCGTGACCCGCCGCAGGTCGACGTAGTAGTCGGCCTCGATGCCGGAGGAGAGGGTCACCTTGCCGTGCACCACGGCCTTGTCCTTGATCTGCTGCAGCAGCTCGCCGCGTACGTCAGTCATGCGGGTCAGCTTAGAGGCGGCGCCAGGTCCAGGTGGTGGCGGCTTCGAGGGGCTCGATGGGGGTGACCAGGCGGGGCAGGGTGTTGAGCCCGTTCGGGGGACCGGTCTGCGGTTCGACGCACACCGCGGCCTCCTGCTCGTCGTACACGACGACCCACTCCTCGCGGCCGGTCACGTTCAGCTCCAGCTGTCCGGGCCAGGTGAGGGTGACGTCGACGCCGCCGGGCATCCCGAAGCAGTCGTCCCAGGGACCCGGCTGGGGGTCGATACGGCGGCCGGTCGGCAGGTGGTCGGCGCCGCGCTCCTCCTGCCAGGCGGCGGTGAAGTCGAGGCGGACGTCCTGGGCGCCGTCGCCGCCGAGGTTGCGGTTGAACCAGGGGTGCCAGCCGATCTGCGCCGGGAAGGAGTCGCCGTACGTCTCGACCGACATGGTCAGCGTCAGGGAGTCCTCGGTCAGGGTGACGGCCTGGGTGACGCGGCCGGTGTACGGCCAGGGGTCGGCGAGGTCGTACGTGATGACGGCCTCGTCGCCACTCGTACGGGCCGTGCGCCAGGCGGCGTCGCGGGCGGTGCCGTGGATGGCGTGCGGTGGGGAGTTGAGGGGGAGCTGGTGGGGGGTGGCGCCGTTCAGGAAGCGGCCGTCCCTGGTGCGACCGCACCACGGGACCATGGGGAAGCAGCCGAACTTGCCGCCTTGGCGCAGCAGTTCGACCCCGGCGATCCGCAGGCCACCGATCCGTCCGCCGTTGCCCGGCTGCACGGTCGCTTCCGCGTCGCCGGCGGTCAGCGTGATGTCTTCGTCACTCACGCGGAAGACCCTACGGGGTGCGGTACGCAGGAAGGGCCGCAGGGCCCCGACCGGTGCGTCGACTGCGGGCCGCATGTGGCTGGTCGCGCAGTTCCCCGCGCCCCTAGGGGGTGGGGGCTGCGCTGGTGTTTCGGGTGCGGCTCGGTGGGGGTTGCGCGCGCAGTTCCCCGCGCCCCTGGGTACCTAGGGGCGCGGGG
>NZ_LIPP01000309.1 GCF_001418335.1 Streptomyces aurantiacus
CGCCGACGTGGTGATCGTCGGCGGGGGCTACACCGGGCTGTGGACCGCGTACTACCTGAAGAAGGCCGCCCCCTTCCTCCGCATCACCGTCCTGGAGCAGAAGTTCTGCGGATACGGCGCCTCCGGCCGCAACGGCGGCTGGCTCTACAACGGCATCGCGGGCCGCGACCGCTACGCCCTCCTGCACGGCCATGACGCCGCCGTACGCCTCCAGGAGGCCATGAACGCCACGGTCACCGAGGTCATCACGGTCGCCGCCGAAGAAGACATCGACGCGGACATCCACCGGGGCGGCGTGCTCGAAGTCGCGTACACCCCGGCCCAACTGGCCCGCCTGAAGACCTTCCACGAGACGGAACTCTCGTACGGCGAGAAGGACCGCGAGCTCTACGGGCCCCGCGAGACCGCCGACCGCATCCGGGTCTCGGACGCCGTCGGCTCCACCTGGACCCCGCACGGCGCCCGCCTGCACCCGATGAAGCTGCTCAAGGGCCTCGCGGCGGCCGTCGAGGCGCTCGGCGTCACGATCCACGAGTCGACGCCCGTCACCGAGATCAGACCCAAGCACGCCGTCACCCCGCACGGCACGGTCCGCGCCCCCTACGTACTGCGCTGCACGGAGGGTTTCACGGCCTCCCTGAAGGGCCACAGACGCACCTGGCTCCCCATGAACTCCTCGATGATCGCCACCGAGCCCCTGACCCCCGCCCAGTGGGAGTCCATCGGCTGGGAGGGCCGCGAAACGCTCGGCGACATGGCCCACGCCTACATGTACGCCCAGCGCACCGCCGACGACCGCATCGCGCTCGGTGGCCGCGGCGTCCCATACCGCTTCGGCTCACGCACGGACAACGACGGCCGTACGCGGCCGTCAACGGTCAAGGCACTCCGGCAGATCCTGCTCCGCCTCTTCCCGCAACTCTCGGACGTGGCCGTCGCCCACGCCTGGTCGGGCGTCCTCGGCGTACCACGCGACTGGTGCGCCACGGTCGCCCTCGACCGCTCCACAGGGCTCGGCTGGGCCGGCGGCTACGTCGGCTCCGGTGTCGCCACGGCCAACCTCGCCGCCCGTACCCTCCGGGACCTCGTACAGCGGGACTCGGGTCAGTCGGGCGCGACCGATCTCACCACACTCCCGTGGGTCGAACACAAGGTCCGCAAGTGGGAACCCGAACCTTTCCGCTGGCTCGGGGTACACGGCATGTACGCGACGTATCGAGCCGCCGACCGCCGCGAACTCACCACCCACACCGCACAGTCGTCCCGGATCGCGCGCATCGCCGACCGGGTCGCGGGCCGCTGAGACAGGGGAACCCCATGAGCACCGCAGTCATGGACACCGTCCGTTACTCGTCCGACGGCCAGCTCCTCGACATCCACCGCGCCGCCGCCGCGGACGCCCCGACGGTCCTGCTCTGGCACGGCCGCGGGCCCGCCGAGCGGGACGTCCTGGGCGCGCTGGCGGCGGAGGTCGCCCGCCTGGGCGCCACCGTCGTCGTCCCCGACTGGCACCCGGACGCCCCCGACGGCGGCCGTCCCCAGCTCGCCGCGTCCCTCCGCTTCACCTGGGACTTCGTACGGGATCCGGCACAGGTCGTGCTCGTCGGCTGGTCCCTGGGCGGCCGGGCCGCGATGGCCACGGCGCTGCGCCCCGACCCGCCGGAGGGCTGGCGCCCGGCCGCGGTGGTCGGCATCTCCGCCCGCTACAACCAGCCAGAGCCACTGCTCGGCCTGCCGTCCCCCATGGCCGTCGCCGCCGCCGCGCCGCCCCTGCCCATCCACCTGGTGCACGGCACGGCCGACAGCGTGTGCGACTTCGCCAACGCCCACAAGTTCCAGCGCGCCCTGGCCGCCTGCGGGCGCACGGCACCGCTCACCGAACTCACCACGGACCACGCGGGCGCGGTCATGGCCGAGTACGCCCCCGAACTGGGCCGCTGCCGCCCCGCCCACTCCGGCTCGGCCCACCGGGAGGGCCTGCGCACGGCCCGTGTCATCGCCCGGGCGGCGGGCCTGCCCGTGCCGGAGTCCCAGGCCACCAAGTGACCTGGACCTGAACCTGGGACTGGACCTGGGACTGGGACTGGCCTTGCGCCGTCCCGTCGCACGTAGGCTGAGGCCCATGACCCCAGAGCAGGAGGAACGCCCGCGCGCGCTGCTCGCGGGGTCCCCGCGTCGGTGGGTGCGGCTGCTGCCGTGGGGCCTGGCGTTCGTGCTGTTCGCCGCCCTGCTGCCCACCACCATCACGGTGCTGACCGCCGACTACGGCCTGAACCCCGGCATGGCGAGCGGGTTGGCCGTCGCGCAGGCGGCGCCGCTGCTGCTCGCCGTCGTCAATCCGCTGCGGGCCTGGTACGTGGTCTTCGTCGCGGACGTGGCCGGGGCGCTGGCCCTGCTCACCGTCGACTTCGACGACCGGCTCCTGTGGCCGTTCCCGCCCATGGAGATCGTCGGGTACGTGGGGCTCTGTCTCGCCCTCGGCCTGCGCGAGTCGCGCCGGACGCTGCTGCTGGTGTGGCTGGCGACGGCGGGCGCGGGCGTCGGCCTGGCGTTCGTCGTGCCCGACGGCACGAGCGGCAACAGCGTGCTGCTCACCGTACTCAGCGGCGTCACGCTCGTACTCGCCGGTGCGCTCCGCGAGCGGAACGAGGTGCAGCGCAGGCTGGCCGAGCAGGAGACGATCAGCGAGGCCGAGCGTGAGCGGCGCACGCTGCTGGAGGAACGCGCCCGCATCGCGCGCGAGCTGCACGACGTGGTGGCGCACCACATGTCCGTCATCACGGTGCAGGCGGACACCGCGGCGTACCGCCTGGAAGGGGTGCCGCCGAACGTGCAGGAGGAGTTCACGTCCATCGCGGCGACCTCGCGCGAGTCGCTCGGCGAGATGCGGCGGCTCCTCGGCGTGCTGCGGAACGGGGAGGCGCACGGCGAGGCGTACGGCGAACTCGCGCCCCAGCCGGGCCTGAGCCGGATCGGGCAACTGGTGGAGGCGATGGCCAGGGCGGGCGTGCCGGTGAAGTACACCCCCTACGACGCCGACGTGTCCAAGGCCTCCAAGATCCCAGAGATCTCCGAGACGGTGGGCCTCACCGCGTACCGCATCGTCCAGGAGGCTCTCGCCAACGTCGTACGGCATGCGCCGGGTGCGCCGACGCGGGTGTCGGTGTCCGTGTCGGAGAACGGGGAGCTGCTCACCGTCCTCGTCGTCAACGAGCCGCCGCCCGAACCGCCCACCGGGCCGCTCGAAGTGGGCGGCACCGGGCACGGACTCGTCGGCATGCGCGAGCGGGTACGGCTCGTCGGCGGCACCCTCGACACGGGGCCGCTGCCGGCCGGCGGCTTCCGGGTGGCCGCCCAACTCCCCTTGACGCCCTTTTGACACCCTTGACAGGAAGAGACTTCACGTGACGACGCGCGTCATCATCGTCGACGACCAGGCCATGGTGCGGGCCGGTTTCGCCGCGCTGCTGGCCGCCCAGAGCGACATCGACGTGGTGGGCGAGGCCCCCGACGGTGCGCAGGGCGTCGAGCTGAGCCGGCGCACGCATCCCGACGTCGTGCTGATGGACGTCCGTATGCCCGAGATGGACGGCCTGGAGGCCGCGCGCCGCCTCCTCGCGCCCCCGCCGGGCGTGACACACCGGCCGCGTGTCCTGATGCTCACCACGTTCGACATCGACGACTACGTCTACGAGGCGCTGCGGGCGGGCGCGAGCGGCTTCCTGCTGAAGGACGCGACGCCGGCCGACCTCATCGCGGCGGTGCGTGTCGTGGCCGCGGGCGACGCGCTGCTCGCGCCCTCCGTGACGCGCCGCCTCATCGCGGACTTCGCCCGGCAGCGTCCCACCGGCCGAGGCAAGCCCGCGCTGCGGCTCAAGGCCCTCACCGAACGCGAGACCGAGGTCCTGACGCTGGTGGCCCGCGGCCAGTCCAACACGGAGATCGCCCAGACGCTGGTGCTGGCCGAGCAGACGGTGAAGACACACGTGAGCCGTGTCCTCACGAAGCTCGACCTGCGCGACCGCGCCCAAGC
>NZ_LIPP01000031.1 GCF_001418335.1 Streptomyces aurantiacus
CCGGCTCGGCGCGTACGCGCCGAGCCGGTCGGCATGGCGCGCGCACTCCTCGTCCATGGTGAGCGTGGCGCTCACATGGGCCTGCAGATAGGCCTGCTTGAGGCCTTCACGGGCGCGGCTGGCCAGCACGCGCGTGCCGTTGGCGTCCAGCCCGAAGAGCGTGGCGACCTCGCTGGGCGACTCGTCCTCGACCTCGGTGTGCCACAACACGGCCTGCCAGCGCTCCGGCAGCGACCGGAACGCCTGCATGGCCATCGACTGCTCGGCCTCGTGCATGGCCCGTACGTCCGCGCCCAGTTCGTGGTCGGCTCCGAAGGAGCCGACGGACGCGGTGTCGTTGGACGTCTCGGAGCCGCGCGCGGCCTGTGCCGCGAACACGGCGAAGTCGTCGACCAGTTGCTCCCGCTTGGCCGACTTGGTCCAGCCCGCCGCGACGCGCCGTACGGTCGTCAGCAGATAGGCGCGCACCGAGTGCTCGGGGCCGCTGCCGCCGCGGACGGCCTGGAGCATGCGGGCGAAGACCTCGGCGGTGAGGTCGTCCGCCGTATGGGCGTCCCGGCAGCAGGTGCGCGCGTACCTGCGGACGGCTCCCGCGTGCCGGCGGTACAGCTCCTCGTAGGCCGTGTCGTCGCCCGAGCGCATTCGCCCGATCAACTCGCTGTCGGGGAGCGGCAGTTCCGTCGGCTCGATCGGAGGGGGCAGCACTCCGCTGTCGGCCGGTTCGCCCGACTTGCCCCGCTCACGCCACGCCCGGGACGCGTGGTGCCCGCGCTGGGGCGGGACACTGGCCTCAGGCTCGGCGCCCGTGACCGGCACGTCCTCCGGGGCCGCGGCCGGGACGCCCTTCAAGGGTCCTCCCTGGCTCGGCACCTGCCGCGACGGGAGACCGCCGGACTCCGCGCTCCCGGACTCCGCGCCCTCGATCTCCGAGCCCCCGGTTCCCGTGTACCCGTCACCGGGTGACTCGTCCCGACCGTCAACGCTCATCGCGGAAAGCCCCCGCCTGCACACTCGGACCCGAACACCGGGACAGAGTGTCATACGGGCCCACCGCTGTTACCCGGAGGAACGGCGCAACCACTCGTCCGTGGGGATCAGCCGAACCGGAGCACTAACCTTCACCCGAACGGGGAAGGGTGAACTGCCGCTGACAGTCGGCTGGTTGACGACCATCCCCGCATCCCCGCCGTACGCACCCGTACCCCTGCCGAAGGCACCCCGCACCCCCGGCGGAGGCACCCGCGCCTCCGCCGAAGGTCCCGGATGTCTCACGCGGGACGAGACCGCCTCACGCGGGACGGGACCGCAGACCCTCCAGCAGGATGTCCAGCAGCCGCGCCGAAGCCGCCGCCTGCTGGGCCGCGTCCGGCAGCGAGGGTGCCGCCGTGGCTATCACCAGCAGCACGTCCGACACCGTCACGTCCCTGCGCAGCTCGCCCGCCGCGCGCGCCCGCTCCACGAGCCGGCCCACCACTTCGAGCAGCTGGGCCGCCCCCGCGTCGTCCTCGTCCGTCTCCCCGAGGGAGCCCGACCGCTGCTCCACGAGCCGCAGTTCGGGCCCGGCGGGCTGGGACCGCTGCTGCGGCACCCGCGCGTCGTCGAAGGCCGAGGCTCCGTCGAAGGCCGGGGCGCCGTCGAGGACGGTGGTCCCGTCGAGCGCCGAACCCTCGTCGCCGACGCCCACCCGCAGCACCTGCGGCGGCAGCAGCCGTCCGGCGCCCGAGGCCACCGAGGTCCGCAGGAAGCGCGAGAGCGCCGACCACGGCTCGTCCTCCTGCCCGAGCGCGGAGCGTGCCTGGTCGGTCAGCCGGGAGGTTTCCTCCTCGGCTATGCGCCGGACCAGGACGTCCTTGCTCGGGAAGCGCCGGTACACCGTGCCGACGCCGACCCGCGCGCGTCGCGCCACGTCCTCCATCGGAGCGCCGTACCCCAGCTCGCCGAAGACCTCACGAGCCGCCCGCAGTACGTGCTCCAGATTGCGCTGTGCGTCCACCCGCAGTGGCGTGGTGCGCGATATGTCCCCCGCGCGTCCGTTCCCCGCCGCCGCACCGACCGCGCCGCCCGCTGTGAGGGCGGACGCAGATGTCCATTGAGTGTCCTGAATGTGCATATGTGTTCCCCCGGTAATGACGTCTCCCCCCGGAGACTCTCCCCGCCATCGGCAAGCCGGAGTCAGTGGAACAGCCTTCGCCGTAGGACTCCGCCTTACGGCCCGTCGAGCGCATCCCCCTACACCCCGATGACACACGAACATAGTTGAGTGAGAGTCAATTCAGAAGAGGGAGGTTCCGCACGGAGCGCCCCCCGATCGGAGTACGGGCCGCTTACGTCCCGGTTGCGCCCCCTAATGGCACCCCGCTCACACCCGCTGACCTGCGAACCTTCCATGCACTCCGGCGAATCGGCCGAGCTCGGTCCTCGCCGCCTGCCGGTCACACAAATTGACGGGCCTGTGGACAAACGCCGGTAGCAGGTGCGTCATGGGTGAGTGAAGGAACGTGCGCGCATTCTCGTTGTCGGCGGCGGCTACGTCGGGATGTACACCGCCCTGCGTCTCCAGCGGAAGCTCAAACAGGAGCTGAAGCGGGGCGAGGTGGAGATCGTCGTGGTCACCCCCGACCCGTACATGACCTATCAACCGTTCCTGCCGGAGGCCGCCGCGGGCTCCATCTCGCCGCGCCATGTCGTCGTGCCCCTGCGCCGCGTCCTGGACCGGTGCCGCGTCGTCATCGGCGAGGCCAGGTCCATCAACCACGCGAAGCGCACCGCGGAGGTCGCCACCCTCGCCACCGAGGAGGAGGGCACCGGACCCGACCAGATCGGCTACGACGAACTCGTCCTGGCCCCCGGCTCCGTCTCGCGCACCCTTCCGATCCCCGGCCTCGCCGAGTTCGCCATCGGCTTCAAGACCGTCGAAGAGGCCATCGGCCTGCGCAACCACGTCATCGAACAGATGGACATCGCCTCCTCCACCCGCGACCCCGCGATCCGCGACGCCGCCCTGACCTTCGTCTTCGTGGGCGGCGGCTACGCCGGAGTGGAGGCGCTCGGCGAGCTGGAGGACATGGCCCGCTACGCCACCCGCTACTACCACAACGTCAAGGCCGACGACATGAAGTGGATCCTCGTCGAGGCCTCGAACCGCATCCTCCCCGAGGTCGGCGAGGCGATGGGCAAGTACACCGTCACCCAGCTGCGCCGCCGCAACATCGACGTCCGCCTGGAGACCCGCCTCGACTCGTGCACCGACCGCGTCGCCGTCCTCGACGACGGGGCCCGCTTCCCGACCCGTACGGTCGTGTGGACCGCGGGCGTGAAACCGCACCCGGTCCTCGCGGCCACCGACCTGCCGCTGAACGAACGCGGCCGGCTGAAGTGCACCCCCCAACTGGCCCTGGACGGCGCCACGCACGCGTGGGCCGCGGGCGACGCGGCGGCCGTACCCGACGTGACCACGGCGGAGCCCGGCAGGGAGACGGCCCCCAACGCCCAGCACGCCGTGCGCCAGGCCAAGGTCCTCGGCGACAACATCGCCCACTCCCTGCGCGGCGAGCCGCTGGAGACGTACTCCCACAAATACGTCGGCTCGGTCGCCTCCCTGGGGCTGCACAAAGGCGTCGCACACGTCTACGGGCGCAAGCTGAAGGGCTACCCTGCCTGGTTCATGCACCGCGTGTACCACCTGAGCCGGGTGCCCACCGTCAACCGCAAGGCCCGCGTGCTCGCCGAATGGATTCTGTCCGGCCTCTTCAAGAGGGAGATCGTCTCCCTCGGATCACTCGAACATCCCCGTGCGGAGTTCGAACTGGCGGCCGGTGGAAAACCTCCGCGGGACCCGAAGGGGTCGTCCTGACCGGAGCCAGGAACTCCACCCGCGAGGCCGACGTCTGACGGATGTCGGTCCCGTCGGACACACTGGTCCACGACCATGGCACGGGCGGGCCGACCGCTCGCCCTTCGACCCCACGAGGCCTGTCCCACAGTGAACTTCACGCGCTGGAGCGCCCGGCTCCCCGGAACACAGCGCCGCGCCGCGGCGCGGGCCGACGGACTGCCGACGGCGCTCCCTTCGGAGGGCTCCGTGCCCGCGGCCCGCGCCGAGCGGCCGACCGCCGAGACCACCTCGCTCGCACTCGCCCCCGCCGTGGACGAGTTGCCGGTCCGCGAGGTCCTGGACCGCATCCCGGCCCTCGTCGCCCTCGTCCACGGACCGGAGCACCGCCTCGCGTACGTGAACGACGCGTACGTGGCGGCCTTCGGCGCCCGCCCACCCGGCGAGCCCGCGCGCGGCGCGCTGCCGGAGCTGGCCGAAATCGGCCTGCTGCCGCTCCTCGACCAGGTCCTGCGCAGCTCCAAGCCGCGCACGGTCAAGTCCCGCAAGGTCCCCGGCGGCCGCTCGTACACGTTCACGTGCACCCCCGTCCCCGTCGACGTACCGTCCGCCGGAGACCTCCCGGGAGGACTGGGAGGCGGTGGCGGTGGTGGCGTACTGATCTTCGCCGCGGACGTCACCGACCACGCCGAGGCCGCCGAGCGGCTGCGGGCCAGCGAGCGCCAGCACCGCGAGACCGCCGTCACCCTCCAGCGCTCCCTGCTGCCCCAGGAACTGGAAGAGCCGGACGACCTGCGCGTCGCCGCGACCTACCACCCCGGCGGCACGGAGGCCGCGGTCGGCGGGGACTGGTACGACGTGATCACCCTCGGCGGCGGCCGCACCGCCCTCGTCATCGGCGACGTCATGGGCCGCGGGGTCCGCGCCGCGGCCGTCATGGGCCAGCTGCGCACAGCGGTCCGCGCGTACGCCCGCCTCGACCTGCCCCCGCACGAGATCCTCCAGCTCCTCGACGGCCTCGCCATGGAGATCGACCCCAACCAGATCGCCACCTGCGTGTACGCGATCCACGACCCGAACGAGGGCCGCCTCGTGTACGCGTCCGCGGGGCACCTCCCGATCCTCGTACGCGACGAGAGCGGCACCGTCCTGCGCGCCGACGAACCCACCGGGCCCCCGCTCGGCACGGGCGGCTGGATGCACGCCTCAGGATCGGTGCCGCTGGGCCCCGGCTCCACCGCCGTGCTCTACACCGACGGCCTGGTCGAGCGCCGGGACGCGGACCTCGACGAGGGCATCGCCTCCCTGGAGGCCGCACTCGCCGGCGCGACGGGCACACCCCAGGTGGTCTGCGACCGCCTGGTCCGCTCGGCCGGCGTGACGGCCGACCATGACGACGACGTGGCCGTCCTGGTCCTCCAGCACCCGGCGCGTACGGGTCCGGACGGCGACCTCTTCCGTAACGCGGCCCTGGAACTGCTCGGCGGCGTGGAAGCGGCCCCACGCGCGCGTGCCTTCGCCTCCGGCGTCCTCACCAGCTGGCGCTTCCCGCCCGACCTGCACGACCACGGCGTCCTGGCGGCCAGCGAACTCGTCGCCAACTCCCTCCAGCACGGCACCCCGCCGATGCGTCTGCGTCTCCGCCGCACCGACCGCCGCCTGATCGTCGAGGTCACCGACGGCGACGACCACCTGCCGCTCCGCCGCCGCGCCGAACCGGCCGACGAGTCCGGCCGCGGCATCGCGATCGTCGCCACCATCGCCTCGAACTGGGGCTCCCGCCGCACCCCGGGCGGCGGCAAGGCGGTGTGGTGCGAGTTCGCACTCCCCCGCACCACCTGACCCGGAGAGCGGGAGAGGGGGATGGGGGCAATACAGGGGCAATGGCGGAAGGTCAGGCCACGGACTGAACGGCCTCCGCTCCCGTCCCGGTCCCCGACTCCGCCGGAGCCCCGCCCCGCACCACGACCCGGCTCTTCGCCAGGGACGGCTGGTTCTGCACAGGAGTGAGCTGCCGTCCCAGCCGCACCGCCAGGAACGTGATGCCCAGCGAGAACAGCAGGAACGTCACGATGTACGGGGCGTGCAGCGAGGCACCCATCGGCCCGCCCACCGCCGGACCGATCGCCAGAGCCAACTGCTTCACCAGCGCGAAGGCCGAGTTGTACTGCCCGGCCATGCCGCCCGGCGCCAGATCCGCGACCAGCGGCGCCACGGTCGGCGACAGCATCGCCTCCCCGAGCCCGAACAGCGCGTACGTCGACACGAACGCGGCGGTCGCCATGGTCTGGCTGCCGTGCCCGAGCCCCGCGTACCCGGCGGTGACCCAGGCGAGGGCCCAGATCAGCCCCACCGCGGCGATCACCCGGGACCGCTTGCGCCGCTCGACGAACCTCAGTACGGCGAACTGCGCGACGACGATCACCGCCGTGTTCGCGGCGAGAGCCGTACCGAGCGCGGAGGTGGAGATACCGGCCGCCTCGACGCCGTACGCGCTCAGCCCCGACTCGAACTGCCCGTAGCAGGCGAAGAACAGCACGAAGCCCAGCACGCACAGCTGCACCATGGCCCGATTGCCGAGCAACTGCTTCCAGCTGCCCCTGGCCTGCCCCGGCGCACCCTCGACCCTGGGCGCCCGCGGCATCCGTACGGTCGCCATGACCGCCACGAGAAGCAGGAACATCGCCGCCTCGATCGCGAACAGCAGCGTGAACGAGCCGGCCCGCGAGGCATCGACGAGGTGACCGCCGATGAGGCCGCCGACCCCGAGCCCGAGGTTCTGCAGGAAGAACTGGGTGGCGAAGGCGCGCGAGCGGGTCTCCGCGGTCGAGCAGTCGACGATCATCGTCGCCAGCGCCGGCTGCATCACGGCCTGCCCGGCACCGAGCGCGGCAGCCGACATCAGCACGGCCGTCGAGTTGCCCGCAAGGCCCAGGCTCAGCGAGCCGACGGCGGCGGTGACCAGGGCGAGGAGCAGCACCGGCAGCGGGCCCCGCCTGACGATGGCCCGCCCGGCGAACGGCAGCACCACGAGCGCGGCCACGGCGAAGACGGTGAGTACGAGACTCGCCGTCATGGCACCGAGATCCCGTACCTGCGCCACGTAGACGTACAGATAGGGGACGGTAAAACCGAGCCCGAACGCGCTGAGTGCGTTGCCCACATGGATTCGGCGCATCTCCGCGCCCATCGCCCTGGTCACTTTCACCTGCCTTGAGAAGGAAGTCTTACGTCGGCCTCAGTAGTTAGAGGTGAAGACTTCGAAGCTAAAGTTCAAGGCTAAACACTACATCTCGAAGGACTTCGATGCCAAGCGAGCGCGTGCCATACTGCGGCCATGGGTGACACCCCCGCCGCGAACGAGCCGACGCTGGACGAGCAGATCGCCGCCTACCAGCGCGAGTTCCAGGACCTCGACCCCCAGGTGGAGCAGATCGTCTCGGCGCTCGGCCGCCTCAACCGCCGTATGAACGTCGCGTACGGCCGACAGACGGCAGCCCTCGGCATCAGCAACGCCGAGTGGGAGGTCCTCAAGGCGCTCGTCCTGTCGGGAGCCCCCTACTGCCTGGGTCCGAGCGACCTCGCGAAGAGACTCGGCCTCACTCCGGCCGCCATGACCCACCGGATCGACCGCATGGTGGCGGAAGGGCTCGTCACCCGGGAGCGTGACGAGGCCAACCGGGTCCGCGTGATCGTGGAGCTCACGGACGAAGGCCGCGAGAAGTGGCTGGAGGCCATGCGCCTCGCCACCGTCTTCGAGGAGGACCTTCTCCAGGACCTCTCCCAGAAGGAGCGCGGCGCCCTGGGCGAGGTCCTGACCCGGCTGCTGCGCCGAGTGGAGGATGCCCAGCCGGATGCCGGCGGGCGGCTCACCGACCTTGACTGAGGCCTGAGTTGGGCCTCGGCGGCAGCCGGGAAAGAGCGCCCGCCGAGGGTTTGCCGGGCGGTCGCCCGGGGGAGACTTGACACTCCCCTCACCGATCCGTAAGGTTCTTCGAGTTGCCACGGAGCCGTAACGGTTCTGCGACAACACATCCGCCGCAGATGCGGCACACCAAACCACCAGCACGATCCCCTCATCGGGATTGAATTCGGCACGCCCGAATTCTTTTCGATTCGGGTCGGCAGCTCCGATTAGGAACTGCTCGGCGGATCCGCTAAAGTTTTGGACGTCGGAACGGCCCAACAGCCGCGAAGGCAAACCCGGTTGACCGGGAGTCAGGCCCGAAAGGATCTGATACAGTCAACATCGCCGGAAAGGGAAACGCGAAAGCGGAAACCTGGAAAGCACCGAGGAAATCGGAACCGGAAACGGTCTGATAGAGT
>NZ_LIPP01000310.1 GCF_001418335.1 Streptomyces aurantiacus
CTCCGGGGGAGGGCTGGCGGATACCGGGGCCGATGACAGTGGGTTGTTGCGGGCGCTCGGGTTGGTTGCCGGCACGGCGATCTTGCTGGGCGGGGCCGTGTTCACGTTTATGCCGCGGGGCGCTTTGCAGCGGGCTTCTCGGAGGGCGCCGTAGGGGTTGGGCGTTGTGGGGAACTGCGGGGCCGTCGTGGCTGGTCGCGCAGTTCCCCGCGCCCCTTAAAAGATTGCGCAGTTCCCCGCGCCCCCAAGAGAAGGAAGTGGGGCTAGTTGACGTTGCCCATCAAGGTTTTGACCTTGCTGCGGTACATGTAGATCGCGATGCCTGCGATGGCCGCGAGGGTGGCCTCCAGGGTGACGATGCCTGTGCCGTTCAGGTCGACGCCCGCGAGGGAGAGCAGGCCCGTTGTGGCGTCGCCGGCGGTGACCGCGAGGAACCAGACGCCCATCATCTGGGAGGCGTACTTCGCCGGTGCCATCTTCGTGGTGACGGAGAGGCCCACCGGGGAGACCGTCAGCTCGCCGACCGTCTGTACGAAGTAGATGGCGACCAGCCACATCGCGGCGGCCTTCTGGCCGTCGGCGGCGATCGTCAGCGGGGCCAGGAACAGGAAGAACGAGGCGCCCACCAGGACCAGGCCCGACGAGAACTTCACGATCGTGCTCGGCTCCCGGCCGGCCCTGTTCAGGGCCAGCCACGCCCAGGCGAAGACCGGGGCGAGTGCCATGATCATGACCGGGTTGACCGACTGGTACCAGGAGACCGGGAACTCCCAGCCGAAGACGCTGTTCTCGGCCGACGACTCGGCGAAGATCGACAGCGTGGAGCCGCCCTGGTCGTAGATCATCCAGAAGACCGCCGCGGCGACGAAGAACCAGATGTACGCGGACATCTTCGACTGCTCGACGCGGTCGAGGGACTTGTCCCGCTTGATCCGGGCGATGACCGCGATCGGGATGACCAGGCCGATGAGCGTGAGCGGGACCAGGATCCAGTTCAGCGTGTAGTGGCCGGAGAAGCCGACGACGCCGTAGAAGACCACGGCGACGGCCAGCCACAGCAGGCCCTTGCGCAGGGTCGAGGCCTTCTCCTCGGCGGACAGCGGCGTCGGGACGACGTCGGAACGCGTGTCGAGGTGGCGGCGGCCCAGCAGGAACTGGACCAGGCCCAGCGCCATGCCGAGCGCGGCGAGCGCGAAGCCCAGGTGCCAGTCGACGTTCTCGCCGATGGTGCCGATCACCAGCGGAGCGGCGAACGCGCCCACGTTGATGCCGATGTAGAAGACGGTGAAACCGCCGTCGCGGCGCGGGTCGTCCGGGCCCTGGTAGAGGTGGCCGACCATCGTCGAGATGTTGGCCTTCAGCAGACCCGAGCCGATCGCGACGATGCCGAGGCCCGCGTAGAAGGTGCCGGACGAGGGCAGCGCCAGCGTCAGGTGGCCGAGCATGATGACCAGTCCGGCGACGGCGACGGTCTTGCGGGGGCCGAGCACCCGGTCCGCGAACCAGCCGCCGGGGAGGGTGAGCAGGTACACGAGCGACAGGTAGACCGAGTAGATCGCGGTCGCGGTGGTGGCGCTCAGGTGCAGGCCGCCGGGCGCGACCAGGTAGAGCGGGAGCAGTGCCCTCATGCCGTAGTAGGAGAACCGCTCCCACATCTCGGTCATGAAGAGTGTGGCCAGTCCGCGGGGGTGGCCGAAGAAGGACTTCTCGGAACCGTAACCGGAACCAGGGATTCCGGGGGAGACCGAGTCCTTCGTCAGGCTGGACGCCATGGTCGTTCCTTGCTGCTCGGGACGCGCCGCTGGATCGGATCGGATCGGATTGCGCGCCCGGTGGGGGAGGCGGCCGGCACCGGCGGAAGGGCCGTCCCGCCCCACGCCCACGGGGAGTCCGCTCCGGACCTCGAAGCGGTGGACGACGACCACCGGGATCCACGCCCGTCGCGCGTCACGCGCTCCGAGCCCGGCCACAGGTCATTGCTTTCCAGGCCGGTAGACACCAGCCCGTACCCGAGCCCGCACACAAAAGAGACCCTCAGCGTGAAGCTCACGTAGCTCCCGCCGAAGGTCCCTGTGTGGTGCTACAGGCGTCTGGTCACCATAAGGCCACACGCCATGTCAATGCCGCATATGACATGACTTGAGAGATGGATCACAGGTGGAGAGGTGGGTGTGAGGGTGAATCGAAGGCCGTTCGCGGGTTTCCCTCCTCAACCCCAGGGTTGCATGTCCCGGTTCGAGGTCCGGTTCGGGGCCCGACCGGGCCCGGACGGGGCCCGGGCCGGCCCGAACCGGCGCGGATGTCGATCACCCTCACTGCGGCGGTCCGCAGCGGACTACCATCAGTTCATGACCCGAGTACTGCTCGCCGAGGACGACGCGTCCATCTCGGAACCCCTGGCTCGCGCCCTGCGCCGAGAGGGGTACGAGGTTGAGGTACGCGAGGACGGACCCACCGCGCTCGACGCCGGTATCCAGGGCGGTATCGACATGGTCGTGCTCGACCTCGGGCTGCCCGGAATGGACGGCCTGGAGGTGGCCCGGCGGCTGCGCGCCGAGGGTCACACCGTGCCGATCCTCATCCTGACCGCCCGCGCCGACGAGGTGGACACCGTCGTCGGCCTGGACGCGGGCGCCGACGACTACGTCACCAAGCCGTTCCGCCTCGCCGAACTGCTGGCCCGGGTCCGGGCCCTGCTGCGGCGCGGCGCGGCCGAGCCCCAGCAGCCGCCCGCTACGCACGGGGTGCGTATCGACGTCGAGTCGCACCGGGCGTGGATGGGCGACGAGGAGCTGCAGCTGACCGCCAAGGAGTTCGACCTGCTCCGGGTACTCGTCCGGGACGCCGGCCGGGTCGTCACGCGCGACCAGCTGATGCGCGAGGTCTGGGACACCACGTGGTGGTCGTCCACCAAGACCCTCGACATGCACATCTCCTGGCTGCGGAAGAAGCTGGGCGATGACGCCGCGAATCCGCGGTACATCGCGACGGTACGAGGAGTGGGTTTCCGCTTCGAGAAGAGCTGAGTCGCTCCGCTGGGCTTGGCCGGCGCCCATTCGTCGGCGTGGCGCGGCGTGGCGTGGGTGCGTGTGCGGCTGCGGGCCGTGTGTGGCTGGTCGCGCAGTTCCCCGCGCCCCTTGCGGGGCTTGCTGGTTTGCGTAAGTCGTCTGTCGGAGGGCCCCGTGCGTCGCCGTCTCATCAATTCCACGCTGGCCGTCGTACTGGTTGTGATCGCCGTGTTCGGGGTCTCGCTCGTCATCGTCGAGACCCGCACGATCAGCAACAGCGCCCAGGAGCGGGTGAACTCCGAGGCCGTGCGCCTGGTGAGCATCGTCGACAGCCGCATCCTCGGTGACGAGCAGATCAACGCCGGTGTCCTCAAGGACCAGGTGACGGGCGACCGGTACGCGCGCATCGAGATTCCCGGCCGCGCCGTGATCCGCATCGGCACCGAGCCCACCGGCGACGTCATCACGTCCACCCGCAAGGGCGAGGAGGGCGAGACGGTCACGGTGGAGGAGGCGCGCTCGGCGGTCACGCGTGAGGTCGGCCGTACGCTCATGATCATCGCGGCGGTGGCCCTGCTCGCGGTCGTCGCCGCCGTACTCCTCGCCGTGCGCCAGGCCAACCGGCTCACCTCCCCGCTGACCGACCTCGCGGAGACCGCGGAACGGCTCGGCTCGGGAGATCCTCGCCCGCGGCACAAGCGGTACGGGGTTCCGGAGCTGGACCGCGTCGCGGACGTGCTGGACGGTTCGGCCGAGCGCATCGCCCGCATGCTGACGGCCGAGCGGCGCCTGGCGGCCGACGCCTCGCACCAGTTG
>NZ_LIPP01000311.1 GCF_001418335.1 Streptomyces aurantiacus
CGCGCGGGCGCCGGGGTGTCCGCCTCCGGGCGGGGCGCGTCCGGCAGGTCGAAGAGCTCGGCACCGTGTTCGTCGGCGAAGGTGACCAGTTGGGGCCGCAGCCGTTCGAAGGCCTCGCGCAGCCGGGTCAGGCCTGCCCAGGTCTGCATGTCCTTGACGGAGGCGGGACCGAAGGCGGCGAGGTAGCGCAGGATCGTAGCGTCGGGGGCGGGGGCCGGTTCGGAGGGCCTGCCGAGCCAGTGTTCGGCGGTGGTGAGCGTGACCTGACCGCTGCNNACGAGCGGCAGCCGGCAGCGGGCCGCGATCGCGAGGGCCGACGGATCGGCGTCCGGCCACTCGGTGAGCAGGGCCTGACGCAGTTGCTTCATGGTGCGCGGCTCGGTCTCCACCAGCTCCCGGCCGATCGCGGCGAGCCGGTCGAGGTCCACTCCGGCGAGGCCGGCGCGGAAGCCGTACAACTCCCGTTCGCGGGCGGCCTGTACGAGGGGGCGCAGCGTGAGGCAGTCGTCGGCGGTGTGGGTGTGGATGGTGGAACGCATGGTGACGATGCGGACGACCGCCCGCTGTTCCATGGCGGCCGACAGCTCCTCGGGGGCGAAGCCCTCCAGGCGGGCGGCGAGCGCGTAGTACGGAGGCTTCACGTTCTGTGCCTGGAGACCGACGAGGTGTTCGACGGCGGCCGTCGCGGACAGGGCCGCCCGGCGCAGGAGCAGCTGCCGGTCGAGGGTCGCGCGGTTCAGCTCCCGGACGCTCAGCACGGGGGCGGTCGAGGTCTTCGTCATGCTCAGTACGCTATCGGGCCACTTCGTCCGGCCGCTCCGGCCATGTGACCCGTATATCCTGCCCGTGATCGGTAGGACAGATTTGCGAAGGTGCGACAGTCGCAGGTTCGCGAACGCGTGACACGGAGGCAGCCGCGATGCCGGAGCGCCGAGCCCGCCCCGTACCCGCCGCGAAGGGCAGCCGCAAGCCGGTGTGGCGACGCGCGGTCGCTCCGGCCGCGCCGCCGTCGGCGGATCCCCCGGTACCCGGCCCGGCTGCCGCCGACCCGCGTCCGGCGGAGCCCGACAGCGTCGTACAGGCCGCGCTCTACCGCGACGGTGTGCGGGTCGCGACTCCCGCGTCCCTCGCGGACACCTTCCGTGAGCTGCGCGACCAGCAGGACGGCATGGCGTGGATCGGCCTGGCCCGTCCCACGGAAGGTGAAATCCTCTCCCTGGCTGCCGAGTTCGACCTTCATCCGCTCGCCGTCGAGGACGCGATGGAGGCCCATCAGCGACCGAAGCTGGAGCGGTACGGCGACACGCTCTTCGTCGTCCTGCGCGCCGCCCGCTATCTCGACGCGTCCGAGGAGGTCGACTTCGGCGAGCTGCACGTGTTCCTCGGCCCCGACTTCCTGATCACGGTCCGGCACGGCGCCGCGCCCGATCTCTCCGCCGTGCGCCGCCGCATGGAGGAGACCCCGGAGCTGCTGAAACTCGGCCCGGAGGCCGTTCTCTACGCCATCCTCGACGCGGTCGTGGACGGCTACGCCCCGGTCGTCTCCGGTGTCCAGAACGACATCGACGAGATCGAGACCGAGGTCTTCGGCGGGGACCCCTGGGTCTCGCGCCGCATCTACGAACTCTCCCGCGAAATGGTCGAGTTCCAGCGCGCCACCCGCCCCCTGGTCAGCATGTTGCACAGCCTGATGGCCGGCTTCGCCAAGTACGGCACCGACGAGGAACTCCAGCGCTACCTCCGCGACGTCGCCGACCACGTCACGCACACCAGCGAGCGCGTGGACGGCTTCCGCCAGGCGCTCACGGACATCCTCACGGTCAACGCCACGCTGGTCACCCAGCAACAGAACGCGGAGATGCGGGCGCTGGCGGAGGCGGGCTTCGAACAGAACGAGGAGATCAAGAAGATCTCGTCCTGGGCGGCCATCCTCTTCGCCCCGACGCTGGTCGGGACGATCTACGGCATGAACTTCGACCACATGCCGGAGTTGCACTGGGTACTCGGATACCCCTTCGCGATCACCCTGATGGCGGTTGTTTGCACCAGTTTGTACGTCATCTTCAAGCGGAAAGACTGGCTTTGAGTAATCGCCTCTGGAGGCACTCTCGGGAGTGAGCACGGCCCGGATCGCAGGCTCCGGCGACTCTTTCCAGGCCACTGGGGAGAGTCTGGGGAGAATGAGCCGCGCTCCGATGCGGGCGGTGTCCTGCGATCGCAGGCATTGACCTGCGGAAGCCTCGCTGTTGAAGCGCGGGCTGGGAGCAAGGGCCGGCACGGAGAGTAGCGAACTTCCCTTGTGAAACGCCGGAACGGGTGGGCACAGCAGATCGCTGTGCCCACCCGTTCCGTGGGTCCTGTGGAGCGGACGTCTACGCCGCCAGTGCAGGCTGGCCGAGCAGAGCATCGATGGCGCCACGCCCCTTGCCGCCGGCCTCCGGCACGAAGTGGGCGTAGTAGTCCAGGGTGATGGTCGGGCTCGAATGGCCGAGCCAGCGGGCCAGGGTGACGACGGACTCGCCCGCTTCGAGGATGACCGAGGCGTACGTGTGCCGGAGCACGTGGAAGCCGTCCTTGCGCGACGCCTTCCACCGCTCGCCCTTCTTGCGCAGGGGGATGACGCCGACGGCGGCCAGGGCCGGCTTCCACACTTCGACGTTGAAGTCGAGAGCGTGCCGAGGATCTGCCGGGCGTATCGCGTCGGCGGGCACTCAACTGCCAAGCAACAGACAGCGTGCCCAGATGTGCCAGCCAAGGTCGGCCAGGGTGTCACCGATCCGCTCGGCGAGCACGCCGTCGTCACCGGCCAAGTGGCGCGGGGTTACCCAGCAGACCGGATCTGGCGAGTCTCGATGGGATGGTTCGTCGGGATGGTGCGGGAGCAGGGGCGCCTCCATGGCCATGGGCTCGGAACGGCTCTCCGAGCAGGGTGTTGTACGTTGACATGCTCTGCCGCAGGACTCCAGTCCCTTCGGGATCTTCCCTGTCTGCCTCCGGCGAACTGGTGAATCAGGGCTGCGGGATCTCAAGTTTCGTGCCCGAATCCCATAACTGACGGCGACTTGACGGCGGATCGGCCACACACCTGAGGCTTACGGGTCACGTCATCAGGTGGCGTTTCTTGAATCTCGACTAGGACTAGATGGTGAAGATGCGCGCATCCTGGCCAGCGCGGGCAGTTCAGCGCGAGTAGTCCGCGAGGCTCAGTAGCAGGTGCGCCGATTCCGGGCGCACGTGGTCGGAGTGGGCGCCGGCCGGGCTGAGGCGGCGCCCACGGACGTAGATGTCGGAGGCGTCGACGTTGACGAAGCGGTGGTCGAGTGCGAAGAGCGGATACCGCTCGTCAAGGGACAGCAGACGGGTGGTGAACATGGGCGCTGGTGCCGGCCCGATCCCCGAGTGCCCGATGCCTGGCTGTCGTTCGGCTCGCAGGTGCCAGAAGCCTGTTGCCCGGTCGTGGCGGGAGTAAGTGGCGACGACTGGTCCCCTCAGTGGGGCGCCGTCGTGCACCTCGCTCGGCAGAATGCACGGGAACAGCGAGAGAAACGCGTCGCGGCGTGCGGCCATCTGGAACAGCAACATGCTGTCCGCAGTGAACGGGCGAGACGGAGAACGGCCCTCCGCGCTCCAGCCGAGTGTGTCGTCGAGTCGAGCATCCGCCGCCCACTGCACCGCCTCGCACAGGAGACGGCAACCGAAGGAATGTCCGACGAGGTGGAGGTACTGCCCTTCGTGGTTGGCCAGCACGGGAGCTGCCGCAGGGTCTGCGCGTTCAGTGTCCAGATAGCCGAGGAGTCGGCCTAGGATGTGCGCGGCATATCCGTTTCCGTCACGCGCGCCCATCGCGTGTGCGCGGTCCCGGATTCTGCGGTAGCCGGAGGGTGTGACCGGGCTGGACGATGGCCAACGCACCACCACACACCATGGGTTGAAGCCCTCGGCCGACAGGGCCGGATACCGGGTCGGGTCCGCCTTCAGGTTGTCGTGTACCAGGGCAAGCAGCCGCTCCGCGGTGCGGTGGGCGGAGCCGGGGGAGGTCTGCCAACCGTGGACGTAGACGAGGATGTCTGTCGCCCAGGCGGGCGGCGCTAGGCGCTCCGTGAAGTAGTCACGCAGTCGGTGCTCGGGCACCGGCTCATCAGTCCCGGCATCCAACAGCCAACCGCTTTCGTCCAGATCGATGACCTCGACCTCAGTAGTACGGCTCACGTTTCCACCCCGCCTGCCCGTTCCATACGGACGTCCATGCCGCCATGTAGCCCGTAGGCAAAACCCAGAGGGTTTCGGTACCTGGCGGCAAAATGCCTGGCCAGTTCATGAGCGATTCGGCCGGCGGTCGCCTCGCCGCGCAGGTACCGCGTAACGAACTTGAGCGCATACTCGGCGGCGAATGCCTGCGGCATCGCGATCTGCGGCCCGAGTACGCCCTGTGCGCCGTGCTCAATGAACATGCGCCCCAGGAAGGCACGGTCCCCACTCGCTCCGGCGACTCCGGCATAACAGGCGTTAAGCAGGACGAATGGCCGGAAACAGCTGTGCCGGTGGCGTGCCCGCAATTCCCGCACCGTGTGACCGTCGAAAGGCGTACCGTCCGTGAGCCTGATAGCCAGTACATGAGGTTCAGGCTCGTTGCCGATGAACTCGCCGTGGCACCAGAAGTACATCAGCTGCTCTTCCAGATGCGGATTCGCCAAGTCGCGGACCAGTTCGTCGTACGTGGTGCGCGCGGTGCACGACGTGCCCTCCGCGAGCAGCTTCGCCACCTCGTCCGCCCGCGTCGCGCGGCCCACGCGAACATCGTGATTCAGACTGACGGCAGGCGGCTGCGATATCCCAGGGGACGGTCCGATCCACGCGTAGGCGTCGCCCGTGTGCTCGATCTGATGACGGTGGCCGAGGAAACGGGCGAAGAGCCCGTCAAGGGTCGCTGCGGACCCTCCGTCCGAACAGAGCAGCGTCCAGGGTAGGTGCAGATCGGAGTCGAACCGTACCCGCAGCCCCTCCTTGGACAAGGCGGCTCGCAAATATGTACGGAACATCTCTGTCCGCACATCTTCTCCGCGCAGCAGGGTGTCAAACAGCAGGGACTCGCCACCTCGGGCCAGATCGGCTACCACCGCACGTAGTTCGTCCTCCGATTCAACACTGAGATCGGCGGTACTCGCGTACGGGCGCCGCCGATCCGACAGAGCACGGCCTCGGTCGTCAACCGGCTGGAAGTCGACGAAGCGCTCCTTCCAGCGGGCACAGAGCCGGGCTGCTCCTCCATGGACCTCGTCGGGCCGGGCGCTCAAGTCGGCCTTGTGCTCGGTGCCTTTGAGAGCCGGAACGGACGTGCCCGACATACGGGCCCGAATCCGGCCGCCGCCCAGAACGTCGAAGCTGACACGGAGATCCGGCGGCTCCGTCTCCAGATGCGGCAGGAGCCGGAAGCCGTCGCTGGGGTCCTGGACGACTTGGGTGGTCAATGTGCGGGGCACCGGGTCAGGACCTCCCCCTGAGCGGCCATGCTCGTCTCTCCCCGGCCCCGGCGGGTGCGGCGCCCGCGATGTCCAAATCCGTCTCCACCTGTTGGAGGACGACACCGGTTTCGTGGTGCAGAAAAGTGAACCGAATCCGGTGTTGGCCGGGCTCCGGAGCTGTGACACGAAACAGCACGGATTCGACGTCTCCGGGGCCGTACAGCGCTGTGGCCGGCACGACCTCCGCGCTGCTCAGCGGCACGGCCACGATGTCCAGCGAGGGCCGGGCACCTGGGCGGGCCCACGGATGCGCGGCCCCGGCCACCAGTTTCACCACAACTCGCATGGGGATCCCAACGCGGGGATCGTCGTCCAGGAGCGTCAGGTGGGCCCGGCAGCGCGGCAACGCCAGAGGCTCATGAAGCGATGCGTCATCCGAAAGAACGTCGTCTTCGACGAGGAGTTTCTCCCGCAGTTCGGCCAGTGTCCGGGCGAGCAGCCGGGACACGTGCATCTGGGAGATGCCGACCTCCTGCGCGATCTGCGACTGCGTCATGTTGCCGAAGAAGCGCAGCAGCAGGATGCGCTTCTCCCTGGGCGGCAGGTCCTCCAGCAGCGGCTTGAGCGACTCGCGATACTCGACGCCCTCCAGGGCCTCGTCGTACGCGCCGAGCGTGTCCGCGACCGCCGGGGACTCGTCGTCCGTGTCGGGGACGTGCAGGGACAGCGTGGAATAGGCGTTGGCCGACTCCAGGCCCTCCAGGACCTCCTCCTCCGAGACGCCCAGCTTCTCGGCCAGCTCGTGGACCGTAGGGGAGCGGCCGTGCCGCTGCGAGAGCTCCGCCGTCGCCGTGGTCAGCGACAGACGCAGCTCCTGGAGCCTGCGCGGGACGCGCACCGCCCAGCCCTTGTCCCGGAAGTGCCGCTTGATCTCGCCGACGACCGTCGGGGTCGCGTACGTCGAGAACTCAACGCCGCGCTCCGGGTCGAAGCGGTCGACCGATTTGATCAGGCCGATGGTGGCGACCTGGGTCAGGTCGTCCAGCGGCTCACCGCGGTTGCGGAAGCCGCGCGCGAGATGCTCGACGAGCGGCAGGTGCATACGGACCAACCGGTTGCGCAGCTCCGCGTACTCAACGCTGCCGTCGTTCAGCGTGCGCAGCTCGATGAAGAGCGCACGCGCCCCACTGCGGTCCTGAGGGTCGTGCCGGGTGCTCTGCGGACTCGGTGCGTCGTCTTCGGCGTCTCGCTCGTGTGGTGCCGCCCCCTCGCCCCCCGCGTCTTGCCGAGTCCAATCTGGCGGAGGCACAGGCCGCGCCCGCTGCCCCTCCGCGAAGGGATTGAGCCGCACGTCTCGCCGTTCGTCGCCCATGCTTCATCACCCCCGCTCTGTCGCCTCCTCAAGGTGCCTGAAACAGTTGATGTGTGGAGGGTCTTACACCGACCTACCCACCGTCAGGTGCCGCCAGTTCAAGGGGCGTTGCAGATGCGCGTCGCTGCATCCGCCTGATCTGCGTCCACTGCGGCATCGACTATCAGCCGTGCGGCAAGACGGGATCATCGACAACCTGCTGGCGTCGTTCCTACAACCACAGGAAATGCTGGGGTCGTGAGACGGATTCATCCGGCCAAGCCATAAGCCAACAGAAGAATCCACAGATCCAAGCGTCCGCGCATGACACCGGCGACACAGAGAACCCATAGATCGCTAGCAATCGGATCCGGCCATCCTCAAGCACCGCGTCGAGCCCACCACTCGTCGCCCCGACCCCGGCCACGTAGGGTCAACTTCCATGCCTATCCGGCAAGTTTCGGCAAGCTCTGGCACAGAGATCGTTACCGGCATCCGAGGAGGACATCATGGCCCTGCGTAAGCTGGGTAAGGACCCGGAAAGTCCCAGTGGCGGCTCCCCCACCATCTACCTTGACGAGGAGAAGGACAGCTACCTCGTGCAGGGGTTGAAGGTGGAGGGCATCGAGCGCCTCGGGCAGATGGAAATCCCTGGCCATGAGTCGGTGGTGGAGATCCCCCGGCGCATGATGGCTGGGGCAGCCTCATTTTCGTGCTCACTTTCTCTGTGATTCTGCTACCTCGGCTCTGGCCTCCAGGCGGCAGAGGACGCCATCCTTCACGCCCATCGGTACCATCCCTCGCCGATCACCAAGGTCTGCGCCAGCGCGGGCCCATGCGGCACTGATTGCGGGCGCCCTTCGAGCGGAATCCCTGAAGATCGATGCTGATCCAAACGCCACGCCGCCTCGGCTCGGTGTCATGTTGGCGATGATTGGCGAGCGTTGCGCAGAAGGTCGCATTGGAGCAATGTTGCCGGAGGATTTCCTGACAGAAGCCACACCCGTCTCCCTCACCCGAACAGCAATCCGAGGATCTGTTCACGTGGCAGCCCCTATTACCGCCGCCATGGTGGCAGCTGTCAGTGCTTCCTCGGCACTTCGCGCACTTGGCGTGAACGACGACCTTCACCATGGCTCATCGCCGGGTGCTCAGTGCTGGCCGCAATCGTCGTCGGCGGCTGGCATCGGGTAGGCAGGCTTCTGGAAATAATGCCTGGCAAGTGAGTTCACTCCGGAATGCGGCGGCCCGCTCCGTCGCTTCGACGGCGTCCACCCCGAGCAGGCCCGTGTTGCAGGGGCTGCTCCAAGCCACCTCCGCCCCGGGTTGTTCGGTCGCCGATGGCCCTTCTTCATGTGCTTCTGCAACGGCGACCTTCCGGCCAGCGCTCGCTTCCAGGGCTCGTCGCGCGCCAGCCACCACCAACCCGGTGAACTCACCAGGGTCGGCTGATGTGTCCGTCGGCGGTCAGGCCATATCGCCAGAGCCGTACCCACTCACTGTCGGTTCCCTCCGCCCAAGTGCGGCGAACCGCCAACCTCACCAAGATCCCTGCGTAGCCGGCATCAGCAGCACGGTGAGCCAGCAACCGCGCTGCCGGAAGGTGGTATTGCTCGCGGCGTTCCACCAATACTTCCAAGAAACGCAGCTCCCCCCGAGCGGCAGCTGCGAGTACGTACGTACTGGCTGTGTCGTAGTCTCCGGCCAGCTCTCGTAACCGAGCAAGATCGCTGAAGGCAGTAGCGTAGCCAGCCTCTGCGGCCTGCCGCAAATAGGTCTCAGCACTGTCTGGATCGCCGGCCAACTCCTTGATCGAAGCCAGACTGAGTAGAAGCCGGTTGTTCCCTTTCTGTACCGCTTCAGCCATCAACGCCTGGACACCCACCATGTCCGGAGCAGCTTGTATCAAGGGCGCCATCTCACGTTGAGTCCGGGACTCGAAGGACTCGGCGCGGTCCCACGAAGGCAGAAGTTCCATCTCCTCGTGCTGTTTTTCCGCCGCCTGATGCGCGTCCGCCAATGTATGAAGCTCTTCTTGGCGTATCGCCCAGAGCTCATCGGTCTCGGTCTCCGTCTGGGTGACCGCGTCATCACGAGACGGATCGGTCAGGGAATAATCAGCGCCCGGGGCCCCGCCTTTGTGGGCCGGTAATCGGACAGCGTCTTGAAGCTCCGTCTCGTCCTGCTGGTCGGCGGCATACGTGTAGAGGTGAGCCGCGTGACGCAAGCGCCAGCGCAGATGTGCAGACTCAGCAAGTTTCCGTACATCGAGCGCGGTCGCCGCGTGGACCGCAGCGTCCCAGAATCCGGCCGGGGGGCTGATGAGTTGACGCTCAGTATTGCCGTGCTGCTCAAGGTAGTCGGCGAGCCGGTAGCTCATCCGGCCGGCTTCCGGCGAGCCGGGGCGCGGTCGGATCGGAGTGAGCGGCCCTCGTGCACCCCGACACGGCTCGGAAAGATACGCGAGCGCCTGGTTGAACCAGGCATCATCCAGATCGTCCCATTCGTCATCACTGAGGTAGCCCGATGCAGCCTCCTCCAGGAACGCCCGAGGCAGACGCGGACCATGGCCAAGCCGACGGGCGTCCATAGCCGCCCAGAGGAGAGCTCGCGCGGGCACAGGAGCATGTCGATAGCGGCGTATCAGCTCAGGTGCGCCAGCAAGAAACTGAGTGAGCCGCCCGCCGACGGAGGCCCCTGCCTGCACGAGCCGCGGATCAGTGTCGAGCATCTGCGCGTGCATGCGAAGGTCGTGCTCGCTGAATGTGTCCGGCACATGGATCACAGTGGCGAGGCCAAGTAATGCCCGAGCAGCAGCAAAAGGGGTGGGGTCTCCCGGCACCGGGTCCGCGGTGAGCTCTTTCCAGTAGTCGGGCCAGAGGGACCCCAGAATGAGCAGGGGCCCGATTTTCTCTTCGGCGAGAAGCTCCTGGAGCGCGGCAGACACCTGCTCACCGTAGGGTCGCGGGCTCAGATAGAGCTGGGCCTCGTTCAACCAGATGACGGTGCGTGGAGCCACTCGGCCGGAACGCAGCGCCTTCAGCACGGCAGTGGGCCGGTCAGGTGTAAGCGGATGCCACAGCCGCCAGCCATCCGACAGCCAGGAACGCACCGCCTCCCATGCGGCTCGGGTCTTACCTGTCGACGATCCGCCGACGAGCATCAGCAATCGGCTGCCGTCCTCGGCGTCAACCATTGCTTCGCGCAACTGATCATCCACATGGGGACGTTGCAAGTAGGGAGGCAGGATGTCGAGTTTCTGATCGGGGCCCCGCGCCTGGATCGCCGGATGGACCTCCAGTGCCAGGGCGTGCTCAGGCGCGAGGGATTTCACAAGCCGTCCAAGGGATGGTCCGGCTGCGGTTCTCTTCACGCCCCCGGCCTGATGCCATGCGTCGGTCAGCCGACTCGGCACCAGTGGAACCCCGATGGCGTCTTCCAGAAGTCTGGCCGCATCTGGTGTGAGCTGGCCATGCCACCGATCCGCGCGAAGCACAGCCAGGTGATCGGGCCCGTCGGCCAGGTGGTGCCGGCCGACGATTCCGATGATGCTCTCTCCGCTGAAGACAGCGGCGCCTGACATGCCCTCCCACGGTGAGCGCGCAGAATAAGTCGCCGCAGGACCAGACACGACGTGGAAGTCGAGGGTCCCCTCGCGGCGGTTGGACAACACAGCGCACGTGCCGTGCACGTGGCACGAGTCCCGAAACGATGTGCCGTCGTCGCTGCTGCGCATCTTGAAGGCAGGGAAGCCCATGGTGCTGCACCGCAACTCGGCGTCGTGCTCGGGAACACGGCCGAAGTCAGTCCAAGCAACATGCTGTTGGTCGCCGTCCACGGCGAGCACCGCGACATCAATGCGTGGATCTACCCAGGCGACCTCGGCACGATGAACCTGCTCAGTCGGCTGGTCGGCGTCGAATCTCACCTGGATCGAATGGGCGTCCCTGATGACGTGGGCAGCTGTGAGCACGCGACCGACAGCAACCAAGTAGCCCGAGCCACGCCGGTGGGTTCCAGTACCACCAGCGACGATGACTTCGGCGACACGGCCGGCATCCAGGCCGCTTGCCGCGCCGGGAGGCACTTCAGCGCTCGTTGGCCACGTCGTCACCGGATATCATCAAGGAGGCGCCGGAGTCCGCGATCCGCGGCTGCAAGGTGAAGGTGATGCGCTGAGTCTCGGCATGCGCCATTTTGGCGGCGGCTCCGCTCTCCACAATCAGGAAGCGCAGCCTCGCATCGCCCCCAGCCTCCTTGCTTACGGTCACGGACGCCTCGACCTCCACGGGGCCAAGTTCGAACCGCACCCGCTCCCCGTCTCCTTCAGCCATCGCCGCCGTGAACTCTCGACGCAGCTCGCGAATCATCTCTGACAGCTCGATCACGCGTCCCCCAAGCCGATGACGATGCCAGCACCCTACTGACACACACCGAGATGATCTACCGTGCACGGCGAGACAGGCTCAGCTGCCGACAAGAAGGTTCAAGTCATGCCGAGATTCACGGAGTTCGACGCTTCGTCCCTCCGTCACACCAGCGCTGTGGAGGGTGGGTTTCCCTGGCGCGGGCAGGCCGTAACTCTGATCCGGATCGATACGAAAGGGATCGTCACACAAGCGACCCGCATAACCGAGAAGCGGGCGATGCTCACACAGGCGGGACCGAAGGATCTGGTTCTTGCTGCATGGCCGGGGCAGTGGTCCCAGGACGTGTTCCTGGTGGACGACCTCAAGGCAGCCCGCGAGGAAGTGGGCTGAGCCCGAACGCCAACTCGGCAGGTCCGGATCCTGCCCGAACCCCATTTGGGACGAACAGGCCGCGAGTTGCTGGACAGTCACACGCCCAGCAGCCGTCGAGCCAGTCGACTCCTTCCCGAAAACGGCGAGAAATTCACTGACAGCCAGTCACGCTCTGCGACAAGGCCTCTCGTCGATCCTCGAGGACTCCGCGCCAGAAATCGCGGGGACGGCGGACTTTTGACACCCTGCTGTGAGCCAACGCGCGGCTGCACAGCTTTCTGAACCAGGGAACATACCAATGCCTCGATATCGCCCGTTCCCAAGCCCATGCCAGTAACTTCCGCCGCTGGCGCCGGAGGACGGCCGCACCCGGATGCCTCCTCCTACGCCGAGCCGAAGATCGACTGCTCCAGAGCTTGTTCGCGGGCAGCGAGGACGTACGGGTAGCTGTGGGGGAACGCACTCGACCGGACCCCGTCATCCTCGATCAGGCTGCTCCCTGCCAAGTGGCCCATCCCGCGACAACCGCGCCGTGGATACCGCCGGACAGGCCGATTGCGGCATGCTGGGGTCATGAACAGGTACGCGGCAGCCAAGCCCTACACCCTGCCGACGGCGCTGGACGGGCCGGCGACGGGTACGGTCACGCTGCCCCACCACCTCGACTGGGGTCCCGATAGGTCTACGACCTGGCCGACCAGGCTGATGTCGTGTTGATGTACGAACGGGGTCATCCGTGAGGCCCAGACCCCGGCCGACCTCGATACCTACCTGAACGACCCGCTTCTGCGGCGGCTGTGGGCCGACCCGTTCCTCTCGCTACCGGTCCGTACGGCCTGGCAGTCCAGGTCCACCGAGCTCGCGGCGAAGGCGGCCGCGGCATAGTGGAGGAACTGCATCGGCGGCTGATCAGGATCGGGCTCGACGCGCTCGCCGAGGACTACGGGTACGCACTCGCGGGCGGCTATGCCATCCAGGCGCACCGCATCGTCAAATGTGCGACGATGCCGACCTGTTAGCGCCCATCGATCGGGCCGCCGACGAGATGCCCGAGGCGGTCGCCCGGCTCATCAAGGCGTATTCGGCGGCTGGATACACAGTGGAGACGGCCCAGCAGACCCCTATCTACAGCCGGTTGAACGTCATCGACCCGTCCACCGGATCACAAACCAAGGTGGAACTCGGCGTCGCAGAATTCCTCCGCCATGCCCCCGTCCCCTCCGAGCTCGGTCCTGTGCTCCACCGTTACGACGTCGCCGCCGGCAAAACCGGCGCCCTGTTCACCCGGGCCGAGGCCCGCGACGCCATCGGCGTCGACGGCCTGCTCAAGACCGGCTACAGCCGCGAGCGGCTGATCGAACTCGCCACACAGAACGACGCCGGATTCGACCGACGCATGTTCGCCGACGCCCTCCGCCGTGTGCAGCGCTACACCGACAAGCAATACGCCGCCTACGGCCTCGACACCCAGGAACCGCCGCGCTCCGCCAGCAGTTCAACGACTGGCAACAACAACTCACCCAGCCCGAATCCGACCAAGATCGCAGCTGAACCAGAGTGAAATCCTCCCGCGCCAGGCAGCGTCGGCTGAGGCGATCCGGCGCATCGTCTGAGCCACGCCGCTGAACCACCGCCGACGGAAATCAGGTCGGCCACGGCCCGCAGAGCGGCGCGGCGTTCGGCCTCCGGGAGGTTCCTCGACACCTGCTGGGTATGCTCCCGGATGACATCGTGCGGTCGGAACTGTGTGGTCCGTCGGCGGACTGGACTACGACGGCCAGATGAGCGGTGAGCAGTTCACCCACCGCCATGGGGGTGACCGCCGGAACAGGACGGCTCAAGCACCCTGGCGACCCTGTCCGCGCAGGTCAAGGTTTCGGCACGGGCCAGGACGCGCTCACCACCTCACGACCGCTCAGGTACCCCGGCGGGCTCGCTCGACGATCTCCTCCTCCGTGAGCGGCACATCGTGGTGACTGAGGCAGATCGGCACCTCGATCTTGCTGAATCCGGTCCCCTCGCTTGCGGCGTTGAACATGCCGGCCTTGAGACCGGCGAGGTTGTCGAGGACCGCGTTCCGCGCCTGGGCCATGGTCTTGGCGGCCTCGATGTGCGCGGGTTGGGTGAGTCGGCCGATGAACTGGTTCACGGTGTTGCCCAGCGCCTGGTTGTGGATTCCCCTGGGGAGCTGTGAGGCGAGGACTATCCCGAGTCCGTACTTGCGTATCTGGCGAATGAGTTCGACCGTGCTGTCCGTACTCGGATTCGATGCACCGGAGGGCACGAAGTTCTGCGCCTCGTCCATCACCAGCAGCCCGCCCAGGGCACGGTCGCCGACCGGGTGTGCCCTGAACCATGAGAACAAGGTCGCCTGGAGGCGGCTGACGAATTGGGCCGGTCCGTCGCCGGACAGGCCGATGAAGCTGATCACCGAGATACGGGCCGCCTTTCCCGGCGACGGGATCAGGAGCATGCCGGGATCGGCGGGTGTGCCGGACTCCCCGAACAGCGGGTCGGTCTCCATCGCGGCTTCCAGCGTGTCCGCCATCTGAACCGCGAAGCGACTGGTCCTGCTGTTCACGATGTCGCTCGGGGGCTCGGCGAGCAGCTCGACGAGGCCGGCCAGGGTCTTGCCGCCGTCGCGCGCATACCGTTCGAGGGCACGTTTGAGGACCCCCAGCTGCTGGGTCGCGCGAGCACTGCTGCCGCGTACACCGGCATGTGGCGCGAGTGAGGTCACGGTCGACCTGACCAGACGGGGGAAGTCGTCCTCGTCGTCAAGGACGGGACCGAAGTCGGGAAGCGGGTAGAAGGAGATCGGACGTCCCCGGTTCAGACCCGGTGTCCACACCACCACTTCGACATCCGCGAAATAGCGTCGGGCCTCGCGCTCATGGTCGTCCGTCCAACCCTTCGGCGGGCGCGACCAGGGGTCGCCGAGCCGTGCGAGGTCGTCGTTCGGATCCAGCACGATCGCCGAGACGCCGCGCAGAGCGCACTGCTCCACAAGTCGCTTGATCAGGACCGTCTTGCCCGATCCCGCCGCGCCCACCACCGCGGTGTGCATCCGGAGCCGCTCCATGGGTACCGCAAACGAACGGCCGCCCCGGACCGTGGTTCCGACGACGATTTCGGTACGAGCGGGCTCGGCGTCCTCCGGTATGCCCGCCGCGTCCACCGCCACCCTGGAGCCGACTTCCGTGGTCGCGATGCCGAGATGCTGCCGTAAGTCTCCCAGCACCGGCGCGAAGACCTCGATGCGGGAAACGGGGTGCTCCTGTCGCAGCCATTCGTCCAGGCCTGACGTACGGTCGTCGAGCATGGCCCGGAGGGCGGCCAGGGTCCGGAGGTCGGCGGCGCCGATCGGTAACGACACCCCGCCCCGCGCCTCGAAGTCGTCCTTGATGTCCTTGGTCTTGGGGCCGCTCGGGTACGGCATGTTCCGCAGCAGGATCAGCCGCCGGCTCGCCAGGTCGGCCGTCAGGCCGGCCTCCACGGCCGCGTTACGGATCCGGTTCTGGGCGGCGATGGCGTTGTTCGCGGCGATCGCCCGGAAGGACCAGTGGAATTCGTTCTCGCTGGCCTCGTCCACGACATAGCGCAACCGGGCGTGCAACGCCGCCTTGCGGCCGAAGTCGGTCTCGATGGAGAACCGCGTCTCGTCGGCACCCAGTTCCCTGACCAGACTCCGCAGCCCCACGCCCAGCAGAGCGGGCATCAACCCGTCCTCGATCGTGGGGTCGAGCGGCCCGAGGTCGTCCGCCTCGGCACGGAGCTTGTCGAAGGACTCCGTCAGGGTGCTCAGGTTGACGGCCCTCGCCGGTGCGGGCGGTGCGACTGCCGTGGGCTCTCCGCCTGCCAGGGAGATCAGTTCGGCCACCGTGCCGGTCTGCAGACACGCCTCGATGTGCTTCTGGACCCGGACGAGCAGCCGCCGTGCGGTGTAACGGTGTGGGGCTTCGGCCAGCGCCGCCGAGGTGACCGGCCAGGTGGGATACCGCGGAGCGAACCCCACTGACTCGTAGTAGGCCCGAAAACGGCTGCTGACGATGGCGGCGGCGGTGGCCTCGTCGGGAATCGCGCCGAGCGTCGGCAGAACCTCGAACCGGTCCAGGGCGGACCGGACGGCCGCCCTGGAAATCTGCTCCCAGGTGTCCTCGTGGCACGCCACGACCATCAGGGTCCGGCGGGCTTCCTCCCGCAGTTCCATCAGGCCGGTGGCGATCTCACTGCTCAGCCGCTTAGCGGCCCGGCCCTCGCCGGAAGGGGCCGCCGTCAGCGACGACGTCTCCGCGGCGGACACCAGGGTGTCGAGCTGGTCGAAGGCGAACACCAGCGGTCCGACCAGGGCGAACAGGCGCGTCAGATCGCGGAGGACGAGTTGAGCCGTTCGCCCGCCCGGCGACATCCCCCAGGCGGCGCGCTTGTCCCCGTCGTCGTCGTTGAACGCGAAGTAGGCCCTGCCGATCTCCACGGGATCGCCGGTGGAGGCTATGAGCGCCAGCGCGCGGGCCGTGTCCGCGGCCTCGTTGCCCACCTGTCGGTCGATGGTCCGGATCCCCCGAACGAACGCATCGACATGGGCGCGCGTCAACTCGCGCCGGCCGGTGACGGCGGTATGGGTGTCCGTGTCGAGGCGAGCCTGACGCGAAAGCTCGTCGAGCAGGCGAATCAGTTGTTCCTGGCCGCCCTCGTCCTCCCGGTAGAGACTGTCGACGAGACTGTCGGCGGCGCTCTCCCAGAAGTTCCGGCCGGTGACGAGCTTGATGTAGAAGAAGGAGCCGCCGCGCTCCTGGATCTCGTGGCGGGTCCAGCCGAGCAGATGCGTCTTGCCCGAGCCGCTCTCGCCACGCACCACGGTCGCAACCGGCGAGTGGGCGCGCTCGACGGCGCTCATCGCCCTCCCCAGCCGCCGGAACACCTCAGGATGAAGGCCGTCGACGTGGTAGGAGGTCACCGGTGTCCAGATCTCTTCCTGGGTCAGCGCGGTGTTGATGTACAGCGTCTCCAGGGCGGCGAGTTCCCCGTTCACGCCGGTCCGATCCGCAGCAGGTGGCGGGGTTCGCCGCCGATGTCGACGGCGGCTCCGCGGTCCTCGTCGCTGAGCGTGCGCTGGTTGAGCTCGCCCATCAGCTGTACGTCGTTCTGCTCGATCATCCGGTCGAGTTCGGCGTCGACGGCCCCTCGCGGCAGGTCCTTGAGCCATGGGCGCAGCGCCGACAGTCTGACCCAGCTGCCCGGTTTCCGGCGGACGGTGAGTTCCGTGTAGACCGCGCGGATCCAGTCCTCGACGTCGGGCTGGAAGAACTCGCCGAACTTGGTGCCGGAGCGGGCCAGGTACTGTCCGACGTTGTCCAGCACCGCATAGAGCACCCCGGCCGGAAACTTCGCTCCGTCCGGGCGTCCGGCCACCAGAGCGGACTCGCACCAGGTCCGGCCCGCGGACGTGAGCTGGTGCGTGTTGACCGCACCGTGCTTCCTGGTCACGATCCGCTCGGCATCCTGGTTCACTCGCCGTCGCACCGCCGCGGTGATCTCCAGGCCGGCGAGTGCGCGCAGTTCACGGTTGGTCACCGGCCGTGCGACCACCATCAGGGCGAACAGCGATGCATGATCCCGTACAGTCAACTCCGTCGGCACAGTACCCCTCCTCGATGAGCCGAAATCCGGTCAGATGTCGAACCCCCGCCTGGGCACCAGTTCCACCCGGCCGGTCATGCTGGACAACTCGCCCATGACGGTGATCACCTGCCGTTCCCGATGCGCGGTGATCGCACGGTCGTACGAGGCCTGGTCCGGGAGCCGCACCCAGACGGCCCGCCGGACCAGTTCGGCGTGCTCGGTGCGCAACTCACCGCGGACCTTGATCCGCCACCGGTCGTTGCCGGAGGAGTCGTCATGCAGCCCCTCGACCACACCGGAGACCGTCGCGGCACCGGTGGCGTTGAGGCCGCGAAGCCGCAGGGACGCGGCGTGCAGAAGCGATCCCGAGGTCTCCGGGAACGCGACGACGCGTGACGACACATCGCGTGGCTGCGAGCGCGCCCACCGGAAGCCGATCTCGAAAGGCTCGCTCCGGTCGAAACCGGAGAGTTCACTTAGCGCCTTGCACAGATCCGCGGAGACGCCGGCCGTGACGGTCTCGTCGAAGGCCGCGGGCGCGTCCGCCGCTACGGCTGCCTGGGCCGCGCTCACCGCCTCGAGCATCTGGACCAGCACGGCCCGACCGGTGACCTGCTCCCCGCTTGGGGTTCGGGCCGTCGCGTCGGCCGCCACCCGGATCTCGACGACGTAGCTCCCGGCGCGGGAGGGGCCGAGTTCGGCTGCGCTCAAGAGGTCGCCCACCACGCCCGGTTGCCGGCCGGCGAAGGCGAAGTGCGGACCCTGCACGACGGTGCGCGCCGCCGCCGTCAGGAGGTTGCGGACACCCAGCACCGTCTGCGTACCCAGAAGCAGCGAAGTGTAGCCGGGGTCGTGGCCGGTGGGAAACGTGCGGAAGGACTGCTTGTCCAGTTGCGGTCTGGCGATCTCCAGGGCGATGTCGCTCGCCGGCCGGTCCTCCAGCGCGCACAGACAGCGCAGGATCTCCCGTACTCGGCGGTCGTTGTCGCCCATGCCGTCGCGAGCGGGTACCAACACCTCGTAGTCGCCCGGGTGTTGCCAGACACTCGCTCCGCGCCAGCCTTGTGGATCCCGCTCCCAGCCCATTTCCGCCAGATAGCTGGCGATGTCGTCGACCTTCAGCGGAATCGTCATCGGTTCCCCTACCAGTCGGACTGTGTCTCGGCGAGCCGGCGCAGTGAGGCGGCGGTGAGCACGTTCGCTGTCGGAACTCTGACCGGACGCTTTCGGTGACGGTCGGGGTTCTTGATCGGCTCCTCGGAACGAAGCGAGACGAAGTAGCCGAGGTGACGGAGCATCACACCGTCGGTGCTCATGGCCGCGTACGCCTGGTTGTCGGCGGGGACGCAGATGACGAACAGAAACCGGGGCACGGTGAAGTCGGGACCGGCGAGCCTGTTGAACTGCCACTCGTTGAGCCCGCGGTAGTTCAGGTGGCCGAACGACACGGACGGCGCCGACCATGTCTTGATCTGAGCCTCGACAGTGGGTGACAGCGTCCGTCCGTAGCGGCCGGTGGCGCGGAACCCGAGGTCGACCCCGTCCGCGTCGAGATCGCCTTGCAGGACGATCAGGCCTGCCGCAGAGGCCAGCACACGGACGTAGTCTTCGCCGAACTTGCCCTGATGCTGCTTCGCATCGAGCACGAAAGCCCCCCAATGTCCCCCTACTGTGGCACACAGTAGTCGGAATCTTACGGCACGCGCTCACGACTGTCAGGGCCCCATAACGGACCTTCCGACAGGCCTGCGAAACGATGGCCGGCAGGCAGCTGTTCATTTCCGCCGGGACGCGGTGGAGGTCAAGTTCCCCCCAAGCGGTCGCCCACTTGGATGCCGCCCAGCACAACGTCCTGGCGTTCACAGCGTTCCTGCGCGAGACCTGGCGGCAGATCTGGTCCAACAACCCGCAGGAACGACTCGACAAGAAGATCCGCCGCCGCACTGACGTGGTCGGCATCTTCCCCGACCGCACCGCCCTGGTCCGCCTCGTCGGCGCGGTCCTGGCCGAGCAGAACGACGAATGGACCGAAGCCCGCCGCTACATGGGACTCGACCTTCTCGCCAAGGGCTGCCTCCATCCGATCGACAAACCGACGAGACCATCGTCCCGACCCAACTCACCGCCTAGCCTCAAAACGAGATCACCGAGTGGCCGTCAATACACCATCTCAGCGGACGCGACCGAAGCAAGGAGCGGACAAAACGATCACATCGTATCGGGACCTGAGCGCGTCTGAGTAACTGAACCACTCGGGGGCCACTGGGGGCTGCCCCGTCGCACCTCGGAAATCATGTAGGGATCTCCGACTCGCGGAAGACACCGGCCAACGGAGACAACGCGTAGGGGGATGCACATGCCAGGGGCGACGCCAACAACGTCACCGGCATGCCGAACCCGGTGACCAACCGCCCCACCTGGCTGAGTCGAGCGACGTCCCGATAGCACGTGCACGACCACCGCTCGGCCGGCGCCAGGCTCCTCGGCACGCCCCTGGCTGGTTCGTCGCGGACCTCGCCCTCGCGCCTCCGGAAGGCACTCATCCCGTGCTGCCCGACCTCTCAGCGGTCCCATCCTGGGCCGCCGGCTGCCTCGTCGCCCTGACCACCGTCACCACCGCGCTCGTCACGTTGGCGCGCACTCTCGTCCGCGCCCTGCCCCAGACCGCCCCGGCTCGGTTGGATGGTGGCGTGAGCTACTCCGCTACCGCCTCACGGTTCGCGAGCTCAAGGACGCCCGCCGGGCGCACCGCCGCCGCGCCCACAACCCCCGTATATCCAGTGGCGATACAGATGCTGTCCGTACCGGGGGGGGGCGGCCAGCGCGAGAGCGCCGATCCGTGAAAAAAGCGGCGGCCGGCCTCAGTTGGCGGCTGCGGGTGTCCGCTCGGCGGTCGCCCTGATCGTCGCTCCCGTGTCCGTTCGGCGGACACGGGAGGCTGGAGAGGTCAACGCATGCTGCCTGCCCGGGTCGGGTCATCAACCCCAGCAGGCTCAACCGACGAACCGCACCCGCGGTGCCTCCGGCACGTCCACCTCGTACGGGACGGTCCACAGCTCGAAACCTTCTCGACGGCAGGTGAGGACCAGGCGCATCGGCAGGTTGAGCCACTTGTCCCGCCACCGTTCCTCCCGGTCGTTGCCCTCCCACCAGAACGGTGAGCGCGTGCGCTCCAACGCGAACGGCCGCCCCCTACCCACGGCGAGAGCAAACGGGACGACCGTATGCCCGTTCCGGTCCGCGCCGTCGGAGCCGGGCACGAACCGCAACGGCCCCCACACCTGGGCAGCCACCTGCTCCTCGGTCGGTCCCCCAGCGAGCCGGGGCGTGTAGTCCATGTCGTCGCTCTGCGCGACCTCAACTCGGATCTCGTCGAGATGGCACAGCGGAAGCGGACCGACGAGCCGCACGCTGAGCGTCACCCGGTCGCCCTCACCCATCTCGATCCTCACGCTGAACTGCGGCAACAGGTCGGCGTGCCAACGGTCCCGCTCGATGCGCGCAACCGCGTCCGCGGTGGCGTTCGCACGGCGCGCCGCCAGCCACGCGCCCCCAGTGGCGACCGCGCTGAAGACGGCCGTCGACCCAGCGATAATGGAGGCCCAGGACGTTCCCATGAGGCGGGAGCCTAGCGGGAGTTGCACGAACCGTTTGCCGTGACTCCGGCAGGCACTTCGTCTGACGAGCCCAGGGATGCATCGCAGTGCGCGGCGGTCGGCTACTCGCCGGTGACGCCGTCGATGGCCTCGCGGAGGAGATCCGCGTGGCCGACGTGGCGGGCGTACTCCTCGATCACGTGCTGAAGGACGAACCGCACGTCGGTGTCACCGAATTCCGGGTTCGGCACGATGCGCGCGAGGTCGACGGTCACCTTCGCGAATACCTGTCGCGACTCCTCGCACGCCTTCAGGTAGTCCGCGTAGACGTCCTTGGCCGGCGTGGCGTCCGACTCGTCGTACCACTCACCACCGTCAGTGGTGACGTGGGTCCGATAGGGGTGGAAGCGAGGCGTCGTGCCGGCCAACGTCCGCTGGAACCAGGCACGCTCGACCCTCTGCAGATGACGCATGAGCCCCAGCAGGGTCAACGCCGACGACCCCACGGGGCGTAGCCGTAGTTGTGCGTCCGAGAGACCCTCGCACTTCCACAGGAAGGTCGCTCGGTGGTAGTCGAAATTCGATGCGATCAGCTCCAACCACGGGCCTGACAGCGCACGTTAGGCCGGACGATCTTCTGGACGACAAGGTCGCTCACGCTGGGGTCTCCCTGCTGGGCATCAGTCTCGGCCGAGTTGGTACGTCCCCACGATCCGAGGACCGAGCAGCCTCTCTATCGGCACCTCGGGGCACGTTCGACCAAGAAGACCTCTCTTCCGTACCGGCACTCATCGCTCGACGCCGCACCGAACGTGGCCAGGTGTCGCTGCGAGTCGCAGACGACCCGGACGCAACCCGGTGAACTCATGTGGGCAGAGAATTCGGCGACCGCGAAATACACTCGCCGGAGGCCGATGCACGACACGTCAGAGGTAACCCATAGTGACTTCCACCGGCCGCCAGGCGAGCACGAGCGCACCTGGCACGGATCCCTTCGGGACACCCTCTCTGGGGAGAATCTGGGGAGTACGGGCGGCACCGGGGAGCACGTGGGGAGAATCGGCTGCATAGCACGGCATGATCCGGTAAAACGCTGAAAGATCCATCCGCGCAGGCCAGAGGCCATCAGAGCCGCATCACCGCAGTTCAGCGCCCCTACGTAGACAACTCCAAGAAGATCTCGTCGTGGGCCGCCATCCTCTTCGCCCTGACCCTCGTCGGCACGATCTACGGCATGAACTTCACGCACATGCCCGAGTTGCACTGGGTGCTCGGATACCCCTTCGCGATCGCCCTGATGGCCGTCGTGTGCACCAGCTTGTACGTCATCTTCAAGCGGCGGGACTGGCTCTGAGCGGACTGGCTCTGAGCAACCGATCCGCGAGCGCCCGCCTACCCGGCTCGGCGGTGGAGCGAACAACTCCGCCTTATAAGCGAGTTGGCGGCACGAGAGAGGTACGCGACGTGACGGACCGGCGTTAGACGTTCGGGGCCGTTCGCAACCTCATGTCCGCGGTGTCGCGTTGACACGCCTGTCCGTGGACGGCAGGTTCTCCGTGCCTGGGCATGCACCTGTGTACCCGTTCACGTGCCCTTGCCAATCGGCGCCAGGAGGCACCATGAATCCGGACACGGCCATCCTGCTGTACTCGGCCCACCCGCTGGGCGTCGCTTCGGCAGGTGAGGCGACGATGGCTCCGGGATCGCCGCGCACCGCTGTGCTCGACGAGATCAAGGCCGATCTGGACGAGGCCCACGGCCTGGTGCTGGCCGGGGAGTACTCAGGGGCGACACAGTCCTACGAGTCCGTGCGCAACCGGATCTTCCGACTCCTCGCCGACGGAGGGTCGGCCGGGGCGGCGGCGGTCAATCCCCACTTCGGCGCGCCGCACGACGTCGCGCACCTGAAGGAAGTCGTCCGGGCCGGAACAGTACTGCTGGGCGACTTGGTGCCCGGTACTCCGGACACGCCTGTCATCCAGGCGGACATCGACCGGACCAGGCTCGGCGGCTACGGGGAAGCCGCCAAGGCACTGCCGCGGCCCGGTACGGAGAAGGCCGTACCTTTCACCGAGCTGGCCACGCTGGGCATGGTCGCCTTCGACGACGGCGAGTACGACCTGGCGACGAAGAGGCTGTCGGCGGCGGCCGACCTGGCGAAGGACGACAAGGTCGCCCAGGCCGGCCTCCTGCTCAACGCGGGGGCCGCGGCCGCCCAGGCGGGCCGCAGCGATCAGGCCGTGAAGCTCCTGACCGGCGCGGCCGACGGTTTCCGCAAGGCGGAGAACACGCTCGGCACCGCGCAGGCCATGCACAACCTCGCCGTCATCATGGCGGCGACCGGTGAGGTCTCCAAGACCGAGGAGGCGCTCAAGCAGACCGACGAGCAGTCCGGCAAGGCGGCGGGCGCGGTCGGGCACGCCCTGGAGGTGATGCGGTCGATCGGCCGGGCCGATGTCGCCGCCGAGCTGGACGGCACGGGCGTGGCCGATGTCGTCGGCGGTGTGCCGGGCGGCTCGGCCACCGGTGTGCGCGCCGGCACCGGCGTCGGTGGGCTGCTGGTGGGCGGAGCGGACGGCGACCGGGCCGTGAGCGCCGAGGTGCAGAAGTCGCTGGGCCGGGGCGTCCGGCTCATCGTCCGTGATCCGCTGATCGCCACGGCATGGCGCAGCACCCCCCTCGTGGGCACCCTGGAACAGGACGACCGCAAGGTCCGCTACACGGCGGGGTTCGCGCTGGGCTCCGAGATCAGGACCATCAGCTGGCAGAAGGCTGCCGCGCCGTCGGTCGGCACTCTCCTGTCGGCCGCCTACGAGACCCGGCCCACCGCGAAGACCTACCTGGAGCTGCGCTGGTCCGTCCTGACGGCGGTCGACCTGTCCGTTCATTTAGCTCACCTGTTCTACTACGTGATCCCCGTCGGCCTCGCGGAGGCGTACGCGGGGCTCGGCGACTGGGCCAACGCCCGGCTGTGGCTCTACCGGGCCGCCCAGTACCCCTACCTGAACCAGGCCCTTGAGGCACCGGTGCTGTGGCTGCGGCTCGCGCAGACGTACCTCGACGAGGGCGACCTGCTGTACCAGCAGGGCGAGTTCGCCGGAGCGCTGGCCGCCTACGGCGGGGTGGTGGCCGCAGACGGCGCCCGCGGCGGCGGAGAGCTGTACACGCGGCCCGCGCTCGCCGGCGTCGGCACCCTCGTCGCCGAACTGCTGGCCACCCCGGAGACGCTGCCCGGCGACCTCGACGCCGGTCTCGGCGCGGTAGTGCTGGACATCGCCGCGAAGGTGGCCCAACTCGGCCAGAGCCTGGACTGGTTCGGAGTCCCCGTCGATTTCGTGCCGCCGTTCACCTTCGATTACCTGCAGAACGCCGCACGGTTCCTCGGCCAGCAGGCGCAGGCCGCCGAGCGTGACTTCATCCAGTTCATGGACCGCTACGACACCGGGAAACTGACCCGGCTGCAGTTGCAGCAGGCGGTGGCCTCGGCGACCGCCGACCAGGCCGTCGCCGACCAGCAGGCCGTCGCCGCACGGGACGAGGTCCAACTCGCCCGGACCGCACAGCAACTCACCAACCTGCGCCGGACCGACGCGCAGGCGGCGCGCCAGGCCTACAGCGCGATGGCCAACGAACAGATCGGTCTTGAGCGGCAGATCGCCTGGTACAGCTCTCAGAACAGCTGGGAGCTCAACAACCCGATTCCCGGCGACGGGCGGCGGATCCACGAGGTGATCGCAGCCGACCGGCAGCGGCTCGGCGTGATCGGCCGCGACTACGAGCTGCTCCGGATGCAGCAGAACATCAACGAACTCGCCCTCGCCTCGCAGCAGTCGGGCGATCAGCTGGCTATGTCGCAGGCCAGGGCACAAGCCGCGAACCTCTCGGCGCAGGCCGCGAGGCTGCGCCGGCAACAGGCCCAGCAACTGGTCAGCGGGTTCGAACAAGGCTTCTTCACCCCGGAGGTGTGGCGGCGGCTGGCCGACTTCATGCAAGGGCAAGTCCTGCGGTACCTGTACTGGGCAACCCGGGTCGCCCGGCTGATGGAGCGGGCCTACGAGTTCGACTACGACACCACCGTCGACCGGATCCGCACGGACTACTCGGCCGGTGCCGTGAACGGGATGCTCGGCTCCGACCAACTCATCGCCGACATCGACTACTTCACCTACGACCGGATCACTCGCACCACCCACAAGACGCTGCGGGCCGGCCTGGTCGTCTCGCTCGCGGAAAAGTTCCCGTTCGCGTTCGCCGGATTCCGCAGCACCGGTCAGATCTCGTTCGACACCCTGCTCTCCGACCTGGAGCGCGACTATCCCGGCTCGTACAACCACCGCATCCAGGCCGTCGAGGTCGCGGTGGTCGGACTGGTCCCGTCCGGTGGCCTGCGCGGCACCCTGGTCAACAGTGGCATCTCCCAGTACCGGGCGCTCGACACGACCGTGAAGTGGCGGCTGCAGAACGTCGACACACTCCTGCTCGGCTCGTACGAGCGCGATGACGCCGTGCTGTTCCGGCCCCGGCCGGAGCTGCTCACCGTGTTCGAGGGGGTCGGCATGGCCTCCGGATGGACGCTGCGGTACCCGCCCGATGTCAACGACGTCGATTTCCGGTTCATCGTCGACGTCCAGGTCACCTTCCACTTCGAGGCGCAGTTCGACCGGACCCTCGCCGCTACGGTTTCGGCGATCCCGCTGCCTCCGGAGGCGCTGCGGGCGAGCACGTCGTTCAGCGTGGGCAACGACTTCCCGGACCGGTTCTTCCTGTGGCGCAGCCAGGGCACGACGACCCTGCCGATCGGGCCCGAACACCTGCCGCATCACCACGTGGACCCGGTCGTGCGCACCGTGTCGCTGCAGTTGCTCGGCGCCGACGGCCCGGCCCCGGCCGTACCCCTCACGATCACCGCACCCGGCAGCGCCACCGCCGACGTCACCCCGGACGGTACCGGGCGGGTGCCGTCGACCACACCGGCCCTGGCCGCTCTGCACGGTGCCCCCGTGGCGGGGGCCTGGGGGCTGGCCACCACAGCGGACGGTGCCGACCGCACCGCTGTGTACGACGTCCTCCTCTTCGTGGAGTACGACTACACCAGGCGAGGTGGGGCGTGAACGGCACCACTCCGGATGTCCTCAGCCTGCCGAAGGGCGGAGGCTCCGTCGGCGGTCTGGGCGGAAGTTTCACCCCGGACCTCAACACCGGCGGCGGAGGTTACGCCATCCCCCTGGACCTGCCGCAGGGCGTCGACGGGCACACCCCGCAACTGACGTTGCAGTACGCCACGGGCTTCGGAGACGGGCCCTTCGGGCTCGGCTGGTCCCTGCCGGTCCTGCGGGTCGAGCTGTCCTGCGACGGGCGGCTGCCCCGCTACGACGGAACGGACCCGCTGGTCCTGCCGGGCGCCGGACCGCTGGTCGAGGTGCCGGGAGAGCCGGGCCGGCTCGTACCCGAGACCGACGGACTGGGCTGGCGGATCCGCCGGCAGGGGGACGGTTTCGAACTGACGGACCGCTCCGGCGTGCGCCATCTGGTCGGCACCACGGCCGCCGCCCGCATCGCGGATCCGGCCGATCCGTCGAGGGTGTACGCCTGGCTCCTGGAACGCTCGATCCGCCCGGCCGGTGACGAGATCGTCCACACCTGGACCGGCGACCGGCTGTTGGAGTCGGTGACCTGGGCGGCGTACCGCCTCGAACTGCACTACGAGTCCCGGCCCGACCCGGTCTTCGACGGCCGCCCCGGGTTCCCTCTGACCACCACCCGGCGGTGCACGTCGATCGAACTGCACGCCTCGGCGCAGGCACCGACTTCGCTGCGTCGCTACACCCTCGACTACGTCGCCGGCCGGCCGACCGGGCACAGCCTGCTCGCCGGGGTGACCCTCTCCGGGCACGGCGCGGACGGCGCCGTGGCCACCTTTCCCCGGCTGGCGTTCGGCTACACCGCAGGTGGCGCTTTCACCGTACGGGCGGTCGATGCGGCCGTCGCCCGTGTGCTGGCCGCACCGGGCGGCACCGTCGCCGACCTGACCGGTGACGGACTGCCGGACGCGGTCTCGCTCGGCCCGACGCCGACCGTGGCCCGCAACCGCGGCGGACTGGCCTTCGATCCTCCGCGCCGGCTGGCCCGCACCGGTCTGCCGGGTGTCCCGCCCGACGCCCTCACCCTCGCCGCCGACCTCACCGGACGCGGCCGCGTCGACCTGGTCACCGTCGGCCGCGGTCTTCGGCATCGCTACCCCGTCGACGGCGCGGGTGTCCTCGGCGCGCCGGTGGTCAGCGCCTACGCGCCGACGTTCGCGCCCTGGGACCCCGACGTACGCCTGCTCGACCTGGACGGAGACGGCGCCGCCGACCTGCTCAGGCTCGGCGACGGCGTACTGGCCACGGTGTCCACGGCAGGCGGCGCGGAGGACTGGCGGCACGTCGACCAGAAGGCGGTCGGCGGCGACGATCCGCTCATCGGCGTCGACCTCCGGTCGCCCGACATCCACGTCGCCCCGATGACCGGCGACGGCCTGGTCGACCTGGTCGAGGTGCGCAGCGGACGGGTGCGGTACTGGCCCAACCTGGGCAACGGCCGCTGGGGGGCGCCCCGCACCATGGCCGGCAGCCCGTTGCTGCCCGCCGACTACCGGACGGACCGGCTCCTGCTCACCGATGTCGACGGGGACGGCTGCGCCGACCTGGTCTACGTGGACACCGACGCGCTACGGATCTGGCCCAACCTCGGCGGCGCCGCGTTCGAGGCCGAGATCACCGTCGCTCCGGTACCTGGTGTGGCGGCCGAGCGGGTGGAACCGGTGGACCTGCGCGGTACCGGTTGCGTGGGGCTGCTGCTGACCACCCGGCATCGGACGCGCCCGATGGCCTGCCTGGTCGACCTCGACGCCAAGCCGTACCTGCTGAACCGGATCGACGACGGGATCGGCCACGTCACCGAGATCGGCTACGGCACATCGCCGGCCGAGGCACGGCGGGATGCCGAACGAGGCAGGCCCTGGTCGACGTCGCTGCCGTTCTGCCTGCCCGTTGTGACCAGCGTCGTACAGACGGAAGCCGCTGCGGCTGCCCGCACGAGCCGGTTCGCCTACCACGACGGGCACTGGGATCCGGCACTGCGCCGGTTCCTCGGTTTCGCCCGGGTCGACGAGGTGGAGGAGGGCGACGCCGGCGTCGAGGCGCTGCTCAAGCGCACCGAGTTCCACCTCGGACGTACCCCCGAACGCACCGACCGCCCGCCCGCCCACGACGAACGGCTCGCCGCACAGGTGCTGCGCGGCCGGGTGATCCGCTCCGCCGGCCATCGGGCCGACGCCGACCCGGACGTCGAGCCCCCGCTGTTCGACGTCCGGCAGACCTGGCAGGCGCACATCGCCGAGGTGGGCGGCGCCACCGTCGCGTCCCCCCGGCTGACGGAGCGGTGGGAGAACCATCTGCACGGTGCCGCCACGCCCTGGCGCACCACCGCCACCACCACCGTCGGCTGGGACGACTTCGGCAACGTCACCGAGCAACGGCAGCGCAACACCCTCGCAGCCGACCCGACCGCCACTCAGGACCTGCGCACCGTCACCGAGTACGCCACGGATCCCGGCCGCTGGATAGTCGACCGGCCGGCCCGGATCACCCAGACCGACGGCACCGGCACGATCGTCGACGCCAGAATTCTGCGCTACGACGGGCAGCCCTTCACGGGCCTGCCGGAGGGGTCGCTGATACTCGGTCTCGTCACGTCCGAGGAACGGCTGGCTCTGCGCGACGACCAGATGAGCGCGGTGTACGGCGCCGATCCGCCCGATCTCACCGAGCTCGGGTACCACCGCAGGACGGGGGAGGACGGCTGGTGGGTGTATGTCCGCCGGTACGACCGCTCCACCTCCGGCACTCTGGTCAGCCTCGACCCGCGCGGTACCCCGGTGACCCTGTCCCTCGACACCGACCGGCTCTTCCCGGTGCGCCGCGCCGACGCCCGCGGCAACGTCGTCGAGGCGACCGTGGACCGGTACGCCCTGCGGCCCGCCGCCCTCACGGACGGCAACGGCGGTGTCCGCCGCAACACCTACGACGCCCTGGCCCGCCTGGCGGCCGAGTTCCGTCCCGGCGACGAGCCGGACGCGCCCACGATCACGTACCGGTATCTGCTCGATCCGACCGGACCGGCGGTGGAGACCGTCGAGTACCCGAGCGCCGACCGCGGTGACAAGGTCACCTCCCGTCGGCTGGTCGACTCCGACGGCCGGGAGACCGGGGTGGCCCGCCTCGACGGCGACGGTTCCTGGCTGGTGACCGACGCGGTGTGGCGCAACGCCCGGGGCCTGGCGGCCCGTCAGTACCTGCCGTTCCGGACGCCGGTGGGGCCCGGCCCCCAGGCCCCGACCGAGGCCCTGCCGCATCTCGCGACCAGCTTCGACGCGCTCGGTCGACCGCTGCGGGTGGACCTGCCCGACGGCGCGTATCGGCTCGGTGTGCACGCCCCGGGCCGGTCCGACATGTGGGACGAGGAGGACACCCGGGCCGGCGGCGCCCATGAGGGCACGCCCACCAGTTACCACCTCGACGCGGCCGGCAGGGTTGCCGAGGTCGTGTCCCGGTCCGGCGGTTCCGAGGTCGTCACGCGCTACCGGTACGACCTGCGCGACCAGCCCGTGGAGATCACGGACGCCAACGGCAGGCCCACCACGGTCACCTACGACCTGCTGGGACAGCGGATCCGGGTGGACGACCCGGCAACCGGCACCGTCGTCTTCGTCCACGACGCGGCGGGCAACCTGGTGGAGCGCCGCAACGCCGCCGGCCAGCACGCCGGCTACCGGTTCGACGAGCTCAACCGGATGGTCCGCAGCAGCCAGGACGGACAACCCGAGGTGGTCTACCACTACCTCGACCAGGACGACGTCGGCAACGGCGGAGCCCCGGGCCGCCGCATCGGTCGTCTCGCCGCGGTCGACGACGTGCGCGGCACCCTCACCTTCGACTACGACGTGCGTGGCGAGGTCGAACGGCGCCGGGTGTCCCTGACCGGCGGGGCGGACCACGCGCTCCGGCGCCGCACCGACCGCTTGGGACGCGTGGTGTCCATCGCCTACCCCGGCAGTGCCCCCGACGCCCCCGGCCCGGTCCTGACCTACCGGTACGGCCCGCGAGGACTGCTGACCTCCGTCTCCGGAGTCATCGACTCGATCGACTACGACCCGGCAGGCAGCCCGGTGACGACCGTGTACACCGGCGGAGTGCACGTCACGCGGCAGTACGACATGCTCTCCCGGATCGCCGCGACCGAGGTCAGGGACGGAGCCGGGCTGCTCCTCGACCAGGAGACACTCACCCGCGACCACGCCGGACACGTACTCACCGTGTCCGGACCGACGCCCGCCGACGCGTGGACGTACCGTCACGACGACCTGTACCAACTGACCCGCGCCGAGCCCTCGGAAGGCCCCGCCGTCGACTTCACCTACGACGCTGCGGGCAACATCCTCTCCCGCAGCGACGTGGGGACGTTCCGCTACGGTGAGCGCGGTGCCCCACCGGTATGCGTCACCACGGCGGGAGCACAGCAGTACGGCTACGACGCGGCCGGACGGCAGACCAGCGGCCCCGCCGGAACACTCACCTACGACGGACGTGACCGCCTCGTCGGGATCGCCGGACCCGCCGGCGCCGAGGTGTCCTTCGGTGCCTTCGGCGAACGTGCCGTACGGGAGATGACGGTCGGCGGCCGGATCCGGCGGACCGTACTCCTCGACGACCTGGTCGAGCTGCACGACGGCCAACTGCTGTGCATCGTCACCGACGGCCGCGGCCGGATCGGGCAATTCGTCCCCGGCGGGTCGCTCACCCGATGGCACACCGACCACCACGGCTCGGTCCGTCTCATGACCACCGGCACGGGCACGGTCGTCCAACGGATCGCGTACGACCCGTTCGGCAGGATTCTCGCCATCCAGGCCGGCGGAGACCGGCCCAGGGACACGTACGACGGCTACGAACTCCTTGAGCAGATGGCCCTGTACCTGTCGCCGAAGCGCCCCTACGACCCCGTACTGGGCCGTTACCTCGTCCCCGACACGGTCGCCGCGGACCTGTGGCATCCGGTGGGCCTCAACCGTTACGCGTACGCCGCCAACGACCCCGTCACCGTACGGGACCCCGCAGGCCGTGCCTGGTGGCACATCGCGCTGGCCATCGTGGCCGTCGTGGCCGTCGTGGTGCTGACCGTGGTCACCTTCGGGGTCGGACTGATCGGCTTGGGCGCCATGATCGGGGTGTTCGCCGCGATGGCGGTCGGCGGCGCGGTCGGCGGCATCACCGCGGCCCAGGCCGGCGGCGACATCGTGCTGGGTGTCCTGCTCGGTGCGGCGCTGGCCGGTGCCGCGGCGTTGGGCGGGGCGCTGGCCGGGGCCGGTTTCGCGGCCGCGTTCGGCGCCAAGTCCCTCGTGACCTTCCTGCTCTCCGGAGCGGTCAGCGGGGCGCTGCTCGGTGCCGCGACCGGATTCGCGGCCGGGTTCGCCGGCGGCACGGGTTCGCTCGGCGAGATCTGGGAGAAGACCTGGCAATCGGCCCTGGCCGGGTTCGTCACCGGCCTGGTGTTCGGGCTGGCCGGCTACGGATTCGCCCAGGGCTGGTTCGGTACCGGGAACATCAGCCCCCGGCTGCCCACCGGTGCGGAGACCGAACGCGCGCTCGCCGAAGGCGCCAAGGCCGCCGGACAGGCGGCGAACACCGGCGCCGGTGCCGCCGCCATCGGTCAGGGCGCGACCACCACCGCCGGCAGCCTCGCGGGCTCCGCGCTCAATTTCGGCGCGCCGACCGGTTTCAACGTCCTGGGGACCTTTGTCTTCAACCCCGTCGCCGGAACCCTGTTCATCGAGTCGGTCTCGGTCCTGTTCGCCTTCGACCTGGTCGACGACGTCATCGACCTCGTCAAGAACAGCGGCACCGGCTATACGAAGAGCGGCACCTTCTGACGGGGCGGCAGGAGACCTGATGCCCGATCTTGCCGGCGACGGTGGAGCCGCTCCCCGCTGTCGTTCATCCTGCTTCCTCACCCCCGATGATCTTGTCCTGGGTGATGGGAGGGCATCGCCACCAACTGCTCGTCCGACACGGGCACAGGGGGCCCGGACAGGGCCTTCTCGGCAGGCTTCACGGTCTCCAACTCCACTGGGGCGTGTCAGGAGCCAGCCGGTGTCCCCGAAGGCGTCAGGCCCAACTCGGCCAGGAGTTCGGCTTGACGCTGCCGGTAGGCGGTCACGTTGCGCAGCTTGATCTGTTCGTAGCCGCGCACCCTGTCGGGCAGTTCGGCGAGTTCCTTGACGAGCCCGGGGTCGGATTCGACGGCGGACAGGGCTCGCGCGACGGTGCGTCGGTAGTCCTCGACGAGGGAGCGCTCCACGCGGCGGACGTGGGCGTACCCGAAGAGATCCAGGGGCGTTCCGCGTAGTCGGCGCATCGCGCGCAGCACCCGGAACACCGGCCGGAACCAGCGGCCCAGACTGATCTTGCGCTTGACCCCCAGAGCCCTGAGGACGGGCGGGTGGAGCCGGTAGGAGAAGCGTGAGCCCTCGCCGAACTCCGCTGCGATCTGCTGCCGCAGGGTTTCGTCGAGTGCGAGGCGGGCGACCTCGTACTCGTCCTTGTACGCCATGAGTTTGTACAGGTGGTGGGCGACCGCTTCGGTGACGGCGGTGGCCGGCGCTTCCCTCGCGCGGACCTGCTCGACGTACAGGGCGTAGCTCCGTGCGTACTTCTCGTTCTGGTACTGGATGAGGTCGGGGATGCGGATGTCGAGGAGCCGGGCCAGGTCCGTGCCGGGCTCCGCCGCGACCAGCGACCGTATCCGTGCCACGGCCGCCGCTACCGCGGGGGTGGCGACCGCAGGGGTG
>NZ_LIPP01000312.1 GCF_001418335.1 Streptomyces aurantiacus
CGGCAAGGGGGTGGGCACGGCGGGCAGCGGTTGCAGGAGCGGTGAGCTGGTCACGTCGGGGCGCGCTTCGTCGCTGCCCCGGCCGTCGTCCAGCGCGGACAGCATCCCGGTCACGGTGCCGATCACGACGACGGCGGACGCCGCCACCACCATGGCGCCGCGCCGGGCGGCACGTCGGCGCTCCGCCCTCCGTGCGGCCAGGCGCTCGGCACGTCGGCCCGACACGTGGTACTCCCCCCTCCGCCGGGTCCCGCGTATTCCCTCGTTCTGGGGAAACGCCCGGCCCGGCGGCACCGGACACAGACTAAGCCTGGGACTCTGTGCCCATGGTGCGGTTGGATCGCTTCGCAGAAGACACGGTTCGCGTCCACGACGTTCGCGTCCACAGCGCCGACGGCGTCGACGCGGTGGTGCGTCGTATGCGCGCGCTCGCCGCGGGCTGGCCGGAGCGTGACGGTGTCGCTGTCTTCAACCGGGTCTACCTCACCGTCACGGAGGAGATCAACAGGCGCCTGGACGCGGGGCACTTCACCGACGCGCGGGCCGCGATCACCCTGGACGTGCTGTTCGCGGAGCGTTACCTCAGGGCCGTCGAGGCGGTCGCCGAGGAGCGCCGCCCGCCCGCCTGCTGGCGGCCGTTGTTCCAGCTCCGGGGCCATCCCGGGGTACGACCGCTGCAGTTCGCGCTCGCCGGTATCAATGCGCACATCGGGCACGATCTGGCGCTCGCCGTGGTGGACACCTGTCGTACGCTCGGCTGCGAACCGGCCGATCTTGAGGACGAGTTCGACCGGGTGGGCGATGTCCTCGTCGCGCTGGAGGAGCGGATTCGCGAGGATCTGATGCCGGGCCCCGACCTCCTCCAGATCGCCGATCCGCTGACGCATCTGCTGGGCGCGTGGAGCCTTGAGCGGGCCCGGGAGGCGGCGTGGTCCGCCGCGCGGGGGCTGTGGGCGTTTCGGGAACTGCCCGACCTGGCGGAGGAGTTCGTCGAGCGGCTCGATGCCGGGGTCGGCCTGGTCGGCCGGTGTCTGCTCACTCCGCTGAGCGCTCCGCGGCAAGCCGGGTGACTGTCTGCGGGGGGGCTGTCTGCGGGTGGCTGTCTGCGGGTTGGTGGGGGCTGGTCGCGCAGTTCCCCGCGCCCCTGGCGGGGCGTCCCGTGGGCGTGCCCCGTTCAGGGGCGCGGGGAACAGCGCGACCAGCCCCCAGAGGCCGCGGTGGACACTGGACCGTCAGCGCCCCTCACCCGGAAACAGTGCGTCTCAGTCCTCCGGGAGTGCCAGCGGGGCGATCTCGTCGTAGACGTCGCCGGGGCCCGGGTTGGCCGGGTCGGTTTCGCCGCCGAAGTGGTGCATGACGCCCCACACGGCGTTGAGCGCGGTCTGTACGGCGCCCTCGGCCCAGCCCGCCGTCCAGGAGATGTCGTCGCCCGCCAGGAAGATGCCCCGCTTGTCCTCGGGCAGCCGGTCCTGCATGAAGTGCGTGAACAGGCGCCGCTGGTAGCGGTAGTGGCCGGGCAGGTTCGCCTTGAACGCGCCCATGAAGTACGGCTCGTTCTCCCAGGAGACGGTGACCGGGTTGCCGATGATGTGCTTCCTGATGTCGACCTTCGGGTAGATCTCGCCGAGCGACTTCAGCATGACCTCCATCCGCTCGTTCGCGGACAGCGGCAGCCACTTGAGGCTGTCGTCGCACCACGTGTAGGAGAGGCAGATGACGGCGGGCCTGTCCGGGCCGTCGTCGAGGAGGTAGGTGCCGCGCGTCATCCGGTCGGTGAGCGTCATCGACATGACGTCCCGGCCCGTGGGTTCCCCCCTGTCGTCGACGGCGTTGTCCAGCCAGAACGGCCGGTCGACGGGCACGAACAGCTTGCTCGACTCCATGTAGTGGGTGCGCTCGATCGCGGTCCAGTGGTCGATCGGGAACAGCGCGTCGTCGCAGGCGACCTTGGAGAGCAGCATCCAGGACTGGGCGGTGAAGACCGCCGCCCGGTACGTACGGATGCCGCCCCCGGCGTCGGTGACGGTGATCCGGTCGCCCGCGGTGCGGTGCAGGCGGGTCACTGCGGGCCGGGGCTCCCCGTCGTGCAGCGTGGCCAGCGACGTCCCGTACGCCCAGTGCACGATCTTCTCCGGCTCGCGCTCCCACAGGCGCAGCGGGAGTTGCCTGCTGCCGCCGACGATGCCGCGGTGGTGGTCGTCGGCCTCGGTGTAGACGACGCGCAGGATCTCCAGGATGGAGTTCGGGAAGTCGGTGTCCCAGCCGCCCGTGCCGAAGCCGACCTGGCCGAAGATCTCGCGGTGCCGGAAGGACTTGAACGCCTCGGAGTCGCAGAGGAACCCGTAGAAGGTCTGGTCGTCGAGCTTCTCGACGAGCCTCGCCCAGATCTCCCGGATACGGGGCACGTCGCGCTCGCGCATCGCCTGGTTCATGTCGGAGAAGTCGGCGCCCTCCTCCAGGCAGGCGCTCCAGGCGGCGGCCACGTCGCGGTAGACCTGCGGCAGGTCGGCGAGCGTCTCGGCGTAGTGCGACTCGCCCTTGAGGTCGACGACGGTCGAGGGTGTGGTCTCGGAGAGGGGGTTGGGGAACGGCTCGGTCCGCAGGTCCACCAGGTCGATGTAGTGCTGGAGCGCCGTGGAGGACGGCGGGAAGCGCATCGCGCCCATCTCGGCGGTCAGCGACGGGTCGCAGCCGTCGAAGCCGACGGTCCGCAGCCGGCCGCCGATCCGGTCGGCCTCGTACAGGACGGGCCTGAGACCCATCTTCATCAGCTCGTACGCTGCCACGATGCCGGAGAGGCCGCCGCCGATGACCGCCACCTCGGTGCCGAGCTCGGTCGCCGGTATCCGGCCCAGGCCCGCGGGGTGCGCGAGGAAGTCGTCGTACGCGTACGGGAAGTCCGGGCCGAACATGGTGATCGGCGGTCGCCCGTCGGGGTGCGGGACGGCGGGGGGCACCGTGGACGTCATGGGGTACGGACTCCTTGCGCGAAAGCTCTGGTGAAGCCGATGGGGCCGGTGGAGCTAGTGGGACTGGTGGGGCTGATGGCCCGGGGGTGTCAGGCGAGGGACCCGTAGAGGCCGGGGCGGCGGTCCTTCAGGTACGGGTTGGCCTCGCGGGAGGCGGCGAGGAACGCCGGGTCCACCTCGCCGAGGACCAGTTCCTCCGTGCGGCCCGCGCGGGCCCGGGCGCCGCCGTCGGGTCCTGCCAGGGTGGAGAGCCCGACGAACTCGCACTCCCCTTCCGTGCCGACCCGGTTGACGTACGCCACGTACATCTGGTTCTCGAAGGCCCGCACGGGGACGACGGACTCGGCGACGAAGTGGAACGGATGCATCTGGGCCGTGGGCACCACGAGGAGGTCGGTGCCGGCGAGGGCGTGCGCGCGGACGTTCTCCGGGAACTCCACGTCGTAGCAGATCATCAGGCCGACGCGGAGGCCGTCCAGCTCCGCCTGGACGACCGGCTCGTCGCCGGGGGTGAACCACTCCTGCTCGAAGCGGCCGAAGAGGTGGGTCTTGCGGTAGTTCGCGAGGCGGCGGCCGTCGGACGCAATCAGCTGAGCCGAGTTGAAGACCACGTCCTGAGAGGCGCGCTCCGGGTAGCCGTAGACGACGGCCACGCCGTGCCGGCCGGCGATCTCGGCGACCTCGTCCGCGGCGTCCCCGTCGGCGGGCTCGGCGAGCCGGTGCACCTCGGCGCCGATCGCGTAGCCGGTGAGGAACAGCTCCGGGGTGATCAGCAGCCCGGCGCCCGCGGCTGCGGCACGGCTCGCGGCCTCGTCGAGGACCCTGAGGTTCTCGACGACGGAGCCGGGACGGCCGGAGCTCTGGAGCAGGGCGGTGCGCATGCGTGTTCCTCACCGGGACAGAGGGGCTGGGGGGGGGAGGGCTGCCAGGCGGTCTGGCCGGCCGGCCGGGCGCCTGTTAGACGGTACGGGCGGGGGGTTCCGGCGGACAAGGAGGAGCCGTTGCGCGCCAGTGGACGATTCGTTGCGTCCGTCGGCACTCCGGCGGCGATTCGTTGCGTGACCTGGTGCGCAGCCTGGTGCACGCCCCGATGCATGCCCCCGCACGTGCCTCGGTGCCTGCCCTGGTGCGTGACGGCTCTCTCGCGGGCGGGCTCACGGTCGGGCCGTGCGATCAGTGGAAGGTCCGGCCGTCCTGCTGCCGGTGGCCACGATCAGCGCCGTCAGGAGGTAGGGCACCGCGGACAGCGCGAAGGCCGTGCCGTGCGTGGTCGCCGAACCGACCGCCGCGTAGGCGCCGAACGCGGCGACGGTCGTCAGGTCGGTACCCACCCCGGCCACCGAGGTCAGGGTGGCCCGGCCGGTTCCGCCGATACGCTCCTGGAGCCGCGCGTCGGCCAGGACGCTCGCCAGCTGGAACCCGCAGAAGGCGACGGCCACCAGGCCGATACCGGCCGGGGTCCGGGTCACCGCACCCGCGGCGAGCGCCAGCGCCGAGCCCGCCAGCAGCCAGGCGAACCCGCCCTCGCCCAGCCGCTCTCCCGGGCCGGCCAGCAGCCCGCCGACCGTCGCCCCCGTCCAGATCAGCAACAGCCAGTACGGTACGGCGTTCTCCGCGACCCCCGTGTCCCGGACGAGCAGCGGCGTGTACTCGTCGAGGGCGCCCCACACCGCGGTGACGGCCGGTACGAGCAGCAGGGCGGCCCGGACGGACCGGTTCGCGCGGGCCTCGGCCAGCCCGGCCAGCAGCGGCCGGGTCCAGCCGTCACCGGATCCGGATCCGGATCCGGCCGCGGCAGCCGGCTCCCGGTGCTCGGGGAACCGTGCCGCGGTGGCCGCCGCCGACACGCAGGCCAGCACACTGGCGAGCCCGACGGCCGGATAGCCGCCGAACGCGAAGACCGGTCCGGCCAGGCCCATCGCGGCCATCACGGCCACGAGCCCCGCCGCGCGGGCCCGGCCCATGACGCGTCCGTAGCGGTCGGCCGCGCCGAGCCGGTCGAGTTCCTCGTACACCAGCGCCTCCAGGGAGCCGGAGCCGAGCGCCCCCTTGGCACCCCAGAGCACGAAACCGAGGGCGAACGCCCAGTACGACGGGACGAGCACCCACAGCGTGAACCCGGCGGCGGTGAGCAGCGGCCCGGCCCGAAGGAGCATCCGCCGTGATACGGCGTCGGCCCAGGTGCCGGACGGGATCTCCAGCAGGACACCGGTCAGCGACCACAGGGCGAACAGTGAGGAGATCTGCCAGACCGTGAGCCCGGTGTCGGCGAACAGCAGCGCGTACACCGGGTAGAGCAGGACGAAGTCGTCGAGAAACGCGTAGCCGTACAGCGTGGTCGTCAGCCGCCGGACGGCGGCGTGGGGCACGCGTGCGGGTGAGAGTGTCATGAGGCCTTCCCGAAGGGACCGCGGAGAGAGTTCGGACGCCGGAGGTACGGCGTCCGAGGCGGTCCTCGGGAGGCGGGGCTGGTGAATCAATGTCGCCAGGTCATGGCACCGATGCTAGAGGGGACCTGCCGTCCGGTACAGCGAAGCGTCCGGTTCGGCGAAGCGAGAGGCTTGTGGAGCCGGTCGGATCACGGTGTGCCGTCCGGCGGCTCGGCCAGGTGCGGTTCGGCCAGGTACGTCCGATTGACCTCTATGAGCTGGTCGAGCGCGGACCTGGCGGCGGTGAGGCCGTCCATGGCGGACGACAGCCGGGCCCGCTCGTGGTCCATGACGGCCAGGGCCCGCCGCGCCCCGCGCCTGCTGGGCTCGGCCATGCAGGGGACCATCTCGGCGATGGTGCCGCTGGACATGCCCGCGGCCAGGAACGCCTGTACGAGCCGGACCCGCTCCACGTGAGCGTCCTCGTAGTGCCGCTGTCCGCTGGGCGAGCGTGAGCTGACGAGCAGGCCCTGGTCCTCGTAGTAGCGCAACATCCGCCGGCTGACTCCTGTCCGGGCGGACAGTTCACCGATCCGCATCTCGACTCCTGGTTGTGTGCTGGGCCACAACGGCTTGCCCCTGACACCGATGTGAACGTTTAGGTTAACGCTCACCACCACGTCGCCCTGGGAAAGAGAGCGGAAACCAGTGCTCAAGTTCGCGTTCATGATCAACCGCGTCGACGGAATGTCCTTCGAGCAGTTCGTCGAGTACCACCGTGACCGGCACGCGCCGCTGTTCACCTCCATTCCGGAGGCGCGGCGCCTGGTGAAGAAGTACGCCGTGTCCCACCCGGTGCCCGCCGAGAACTACCCGAGCCCCGCGTATGACGGTCTGACGGAGATCTGGTTCGAGAGCTGGGAGGACCACGACGTCTTCTTCGCCTCCGAGAACTACAAGAAGCTGGTGAACCCGGACGAAGCGAAGTTCATCGACATGCGTTCCGTGGGGGTCATGGTCACCGAGGAAAAAATCGTGATCTGACGACCACGCCGTTGCCTGTCAGGGCCCTAGGTCGGCGAGCCCGAGGAAAACCTCCGCAGCAAGGGGGAGAGCACCAGCACGGACTTCGTCCGCTCCACGAACGGCTCGCCGGCGATGCGCTCCAGCACCCGCTCGAAATGCCGCATATCGGCGGCGAAGACCTGCACGAGGGCATCCGCCTCTCCCGTGACGGTGGACGCGGCCACGACCTCCTGGTACCGCTCAAGGCCTCGCTGGATGGTCTCGGGGGAAGTGTTCCGGCGGCAGTGGATCTCGACGAAACCCTCGGTCCGCCAGCCGAGCGCCGCCGGGTCCACGCGAACGGTGAAGCCCGTGATTGCACCGGTGGACCGCAGCCGGTCCACCCGGCGCTTCACGGCGGGCGCGGACAGCCCGACCTCCTGCCCGATGTCGGCGTAGGAGCGCCGGGCGTCCTCGGCGAGGGCGTGCACGATACGTTCGTCGAGACTGTTCAGCACTGCGGGTGGATTCACTTCTCTTCGAAAAACCACTGGTGAACAACCACTGGTGAACATCGGGGCCGTGACTGAAGTAGACCACGGGCCCGTCGGCCGTCCGGACTCCCGAGGGCCGGCCAGGTCACCGCGGCACGCCCAGCTCAGGGGCCGTCCGGCTGTCCGGCGGCCGCGCGCGCCTCGGCCACCTCGGCCTCGTCGAAGCCGATCTGGCCGGGCCGTCCGTGGACCGCCGCCTGTTCGTCGATCCAGCGGTTGTGGGCCTCCCAGGCGGCCTGCTTGCTGGTCCCCAGGGCGGAGCCGATCTGGGACCAGGAGGCCCCGGCCGCACGAGCCGCGCGCACGCTGAGCTGGCGGCCGTACGCGGCCTTGCGGGCCACCACCTCGCCGAGCGCGAGCAGTTCGAGCAGTTCGCCCCGGCCGAGGGCCTCCTCGTCGCTGCCCGCCCCCGCGAGCGAGTCCCGGACCCGCAGCTCGTCGAGGCGGGCCACGGCGGTCAACAGTGTGTGCTGCGGCTCGATGCTCTGTGGTGTCGCCATGACCCCAGCGCCACGTCAAGGCTCCTTGACGTCAAGGGGGCCTGACGACGACCCCGCTCAGTTCCAGCTGGCGTGCAGCGGCATGCCCTCCGCGTAGCCCGCGGCGCTCTGGATTCCGACGACGGCCCGCTGCGCGAATTCCTCAAGGGAGTTGGCGCCCGCGTACGTGCACGAGGAGCGCACGCCCGCGATGATCGAGTCGATCAGGTCCTCGACGCCCGGCCGGGCCGGGTCGAGGAACATCCGGGAGGTCGAGATCCCCTCCTCGAACAGCGCCTTGCGGGCCCGGTCGTAGGCCGACTCCTCCGACGTACGGTTGCGTACCGCGCGCGCGGACGCCATGCCGAACGACTCCTTGTAGGGGCGGCCGTCGGCGTCCTGCTGGAGGTCGCCCGGAGACTCGTACGTGCCGGCGAACCACGAGCCGACCATGACGTTCGACGCGCCCGCGGCCAGCGCCATGGCGACGTCGCGCGGGTGCCGCACCCCGCCGTCGGCCCACACGTGCTTGCCGTGCTTCTTCGCCTCGGCCGCACACTCCAGGACGGCCGAGAACTGCGGGCGGCCCACACCGGTCATCATGCGCGTGGTGCACATGGCGCCCGGTCCGACACCGACCTTGATGATGTCCGCGCCGGCCTCGATCAGGTCCCGTACGCCCTCGGCGGCGACGATGTTGCCCGCGACGATCGGCACCTGGGGGTCGAGCCCGCGGACGGCCCTGACCGCGGAGAGCATCGACTCCTGGTGGCCGTGGGCGGTGTCCACGACGAGCGTGTCGACGCCCGCCGCCAGCAGCTGCTTGGCCTTGCCCGCGACGTCGCCGTTGATACCGACGGCGGCCGCGATGCGCAGCCTGCCGTCCGCGTCGGTGGCCGGCGTGTAGAGCGTGGCGCGCAGTGCGCCCTTGCGGGTGAGGATGCCGGCGAGCCTGCCGTCCGCGTCGACGGCGGGCGCGTAGCGGCGGTTGGCGCCGTCCAGCTTGTCGAAGGCCTCGCCCGGCTCGATGTCCGCGTCGATCAGCAGCAGGTCCCGGGACATGACCTCGGACAGCTGGGTGAAGCGGTCGACGCCGCTGAGGTCGGCGTCGGTGACGACACCTACGGGCCTGCCCTCGCCGTCCACCACGACACCGGCGTCGTGTGCGCGCTTGGGCAGCAGGGACAGCGCGTCGGCGACGGTCTGGTGCGGGGCGAGGACGATCGGGGTGTCCAGGACCAGGTGCCGGCTCTTGACCCAGGAGACGACCTCGGCGACGACCTCGATCGGGATGTCCTGCGGGATGACGACGAGCCCACCGCGGCGGGCCACCGTCTCGGCCATCCGGCGGCCCGCGATCGCCGTCATGTTGGCGACCACCAGGGGAATCGTGGTGCCGGTGCCGTCCGGCGAAGCCAGGTCGACGCCCTGCCGCGAGCCGACCGCGGAACGCCTCGGCACCATGAAGACGTCGTCGTACGTCAGGTCGTAGGGAACCGGAGACGATTCGACATGGTGACCGGTGCCGGACTCAATGAAACGCATAGACCCACATTTTCACGCGCGACGACGCAGGTCACTCCTATGAAGACACAACGAAACGCCCCCGCGATCATGTGATGCTCCAAGGAGGCCGGGGGCTCCGGTGTCGGTCGGGGACCTGCCTTACACGGAGACGTTACCCGAGGGCTGCTCCGGCCAGGGGACGAGGAACGGCCGCTCAGCCCTCGGGGCCGCTCTCAGCCTTCCGGTGCCACGTCACCTGCACCTGGATGTGGCCCTGCGCTCCCGTACGGGCCAGGACGGCGCCGACCTCCGCGTCGAGCTGGATGCCGAACTCGACGGTGATCTCGTCCGGGCGCTGGGGCAGACTGCTCATCCGGTTCAACGTGGCGGACGCCGCTCTGCGGACCCCTTCCAGGGCGGACTCGAACGAGCCGGTGGCGCGGGCCACGACATCCGAGGCGCTGGCCGCCGGGACGACACCACCCCCGAGATCATCCATCTGCGCGACGACGGACCCACCGTCCTCCAGCTCGAACCGCAGCAATTCACCCACTGCTCTCGCCCCCCGACCGTTTCGGCGTACGTCGCGCTTCACAGCGCGTACTCGCGTACCTCCCGGCAACGGTAGCGAAGGACATGCCACATGGGGACATCATGTCCGAAATCCTGAAGATGCCTACCCAGTTCCGGCCGAAGTGGCTTCTGGGCACCCTTCCGGTGCCGCAATCAACGGTCCACTATGAGAGAAGACCTGTGGATGCAATGCAACCGACTTCGGCACACCGACAGGGGGCAATGGGACGTGACGACTTCTGCGACCGAGTTCGAGACCGATCTTGTCGATCTCAGTCAATGCGGGCTCCAGGAAGTGATGACCTTCCATGACCCACTGGTCGTGGACGCGTTGCACACTCTGGTGCGGCACCTCGGCGAGAGGTCCGCGGCCCAGGCGAACAACGGCGGTGGCGGCAGCCCGTACTTCGCCGCCGGCTGCGACGCCGGCGATCTGTAGAGCCGGATGTTCGAGCCGCCTTCCGGCACCAGGACGACGCTCGGCAGACATCACACGCCGGCCTCCGACGTCGACGCGTTGGCCGCGGGACGCCTGACAGCAGGTACCGCGCACCGGATCCGCGCCGTGGAACGCGGTCGTCGCATGCTCATGGTGCGTGCCGTGGTGGAGACCGCACGGGAGTGCGCGGTGGACGCCGGTCCGCCACTGCCGTCGATGGACATCGCCCTGGATCTCCTGCTCCGGGTGGAGCAGGCCCGCCCCGACGTGGTCGTCGACCTGCTGGAGCATCCCGGTACCGGCATCTGGGCGGTACGCGTCCTGGAACGTCTGCACGCCGGCGACAAGGTGCCGCACGAGGGCCGGGACGGGTTGCCCTTGTGGGCGGAACTCGGCTACCTGCACTGCCTGGCAGCCGCCGCGGCACTGCGCTCGGGAACTGAGGGAACGATTCGCTTACCGGTGCGCGAAGGCTGCGTGGCGCTGCCGACGCTGGGCCGGATCCGCCTCCCGGCGGCGACGGACCACGACCGGGCCCGGACGCCTGCCGTCGCCACTCTCCGCGTCCCCCGTGCGGGATCCGGTCCGGCGGTGCTGGCCGCGGGCGAACACCGGCTGAGTCTGCCCGCTGACCCCGGCCGGCCGTCGAGCGACTGGCAGCCGGTACGCAGGGCCGCCTGGGCCCCGGAGAGGAGCGCTCCTTCCCTGGTTCTGGAGGACTGCGATCCGTACCGGGACTTCCGGGCGCAGACGCTGCCCTCGTCCAGCGTTTCGCTGAGTGGCGGTCAGGCGGAACGCTGGCAGCAACTGCTGGGTGAAGCAGGGAAGTTGCTGTCGGCACGGCACCCACAGGCTACGGAGCTGCTGGCCGCCGCACTGCGGGTCGTCGTCCCGTTGCCGCCCGCACCCCGGTTCCGCACCGCCAGCGCCTCCTACAGCGAGGCCTTCGGCAGCGCGTTGATCTCGCTGCCTCCGGATCCCGTCGAACTGGCCGTGACGATGGTGCACGAGACCCGGCACTCCGTCCTCAACGGCCTGTTGCATCAACTCCCGTTGTGCGACACGGACTCGCCGGGTGCGGAGGATCCGCTGTTCTACGCCCCGTGGCGGGGCGACCCACGTCCGTTGTCCGGTGTGCTGCACGGCGCATACGCCTTCGCGGGCGTGACGGAGTTCTGGCGCGTCGAGCGCCGGGCGCTGAGCGGTCCGGCCGCCGATCTCGCCCACTTCGAGTACGCCGTCTGGCACACGGCGGTCGGTGAGGCACTGGCGACGCTGCGCACGTCGCCCGGTCTGACGGAGGCGGGCCGGCAGTTCGTCGAGAGGATGGCCGAAACGGCCGACGCCTGGCCGTACGAGCCGGTACCCGAGTGGCCGGGAGAGCTGGCCCGTGCGGAAGGGGCCGATCTGCGGGCCGTCTGGCGAGCCCGGCACACCCGTCCGGACCCCGGTCAGGTGCGGGTGCTCACCGAGGCATGGCGCAGCGGTGCGGACCCGGGCACGGCGCCCGGTGTCCGCTCCCGCCTGCGGCCCGACCCACGGGGCGGCCTGCCCGATGCGCGGGCCGAACTGAGGCGCGTACGGCTGGCCGAGCCGGAGACCCTGCTCGCCCGGGTACGTGCCGATGAGGACGCGTCGAGCCGGCCCTTGGCCCTGGTGGCTGCCGATGTCGCTCTGCTCCTCGGCGACGCGGCTCGCTCCGTGCGGGGCTACCTCGACGTGCTGACGGAGTATCCCGGACTGCCGTCCGCCTGGGCGGGGTTGGGCCTGGCGCTTTCCGCCGCCGGCCGGCCCACCGCGGCGCATGCCCTGCTGCGCCGCCCGGAGGTGGTCCGGGCGGTTCACTGGCAGACACATGAGCGGTACGGGGTTTCCCCCGATCCGGTCGAGGTGGCCGACTGGATCGGGCGGAACCCCGCGGTGTGCGACGCGTCCTGACACGGACGGGGCGGCACACGGACGGGGTGGTACACGGACTTGGCGGTACCGGACGGGGTGGTGAAGGCCCCGTCCGGTCCGTGTCGCCACAGCGTGTCGCTACAGCGGCATCGGGTCGATGTCGCAGTTGGCCAGCTTGTTGTCGGCTGCCGCGGCAGTGGCCGGGTGGTCGGCACCGAGTACCCGCTCGTAGCGCGCCAGCGTGTCCGCGCGCAGGACGTCGGCCTCTTCGACCCGGCCCAGCAGCCGCAGGCCGAGCGCGAGGTTGACACCCGTGGCGAGGGTCGCCGGGTGGTCCGCTCCCAGCCGCCGCCTGCTCTGTTCCAGGATGCGGCCGCTGAGGTCCACGGAGGCCTGGACCTCGCCCAGTTCGTACAGGTCGGCAGCGAGGTTGGTGGCACAGGCCAGCACGTTCGGGTGATCGGAACCCAGCCGCTCCCCGAGGTCCGAGACGATCTGCTCGTTCAGTCGGCGGGCTTCCTCGGTGCGCCCCAGCAGCCGGAGGCAGACAGCGTGGTTGACCTGCGCGCCGAGAGCATGAGGATGGGCCCGCCCGAACAGACGCTCATAGCCCTTGCATCCCTGATCGCTCAGGTCCAGCGCCGACTGGAGATCGCCGCTGTGCCGGACGTCCACGGCGTGGGCGAGCAGCGCGGCCAGGGTGTCGGGATAGCTGTCGCCGTAGCGGTTGCGGAACAGGGTGAGCGCCTTGGCGGAGAGCTCCAGTGCCTGGGAGTGACGGCCCGCTCGCCGTTCCGCGACCGCCAGGCCACGGTAACTGCCGATGGTGTTGGGGTTCGTCGGCCCGAAGTTGTACTCGTAGCGTCCGGACACTTCCTGCTGCTGGTCACGGGCCTCGACGTACTCGCCGGCCTCCTGGCGGTCGCCGGCCACACCGGCCAGGGTGGCCAAGGTGGACAGCGCGTTCTCGCCGAGTTCCTCCACCTTGCGGCGGTGGGTGTCCTGGTCCAGCTCCAGCGCCTCGCGGAAGTCGCCGGTGAGGCGGAGATTCAGCGCGACTCTGTGAGCGACGATCAGAGTGGACAGGTCGTTGGGCCCGTACAGGCGCCTGCTGGCCTCGAAGGTCTCCCTGTCCAGCTGGGAGGCGGCCGTGAAGTCGCCGCGCATGCGGAGATCCCAGGCGAGCATGCTGGTGATCTCCAGGGTCATCTCGTGCTCCGGGCCCAGTGTCTCGGTCATCGCCCGGCGGGTCTGTTGGTCGAGTTCGTACGCCATTCGGTAGTGGCCCAGGATGCGCAGCGCGTCACCGTAGAGCTTGGCCGCCAGCAGTACGTGCTCGTGGTTCTCGCCGTCGAGGCGTTTCCAGGTCTCGTAGGCCTGCTTCGCCAGGTCACGGGAGCCTTCGTGATCGCCCCACGAGAACATGTACTGGATCTCGTTGAGGATCAGCTGACGCACCCAGGGGTCGGCGGACTCCACGGCGTTGCTGCTGAGCACGTGCGGGAGCAGTTCGCCGTACTGCTGCCACTGGCGCGGGTCGCTCGGTGCGCCGGGGTCGCCCTTGGCGAGCAGGCGGTGTGCGCCGTTGCGCATCTGTTCCTTGAGCGCGTCCGGCATCTGGTTGATGAGCACGCGCTGGACCAACCGGTGCAGCTGGATGGTGTTGGTGCTGTGGTTGATCCTGGCCAGCGCGTACCGGTTGATCTCCCGGATGGACCGGCCCAGCCGGATCGGATCGCTCAGTGCGGCGGCGAGTTCCGGGGGAACCGGGGCGTCACGGACGCCGGTCAGCAGTCGCCGTGAGATCGGTTCAGGGGCGAAGAACGCGCACACCTGGAGAAGTTGCAGGGCCCCCGGGTGGTTCTTCTGCAGTCGTTCCAGCGAGACGTTCCAGGCCGCGGCGACGGACAGCGGATAGTCCCGGGGCGGGTCGCTGACCATCAATTCGGCGGCCTGCTGTTCGAACAGTCGTAGATATTCGTCCGCGGGCATTCCGGTCTCGGAGAGCCAGACGGCGGCCTGCTCGATACCGAGGGGCAGATCGCCGAGGGTTTCGGCGAGCCGGTCCGCTGTGGGGTCGTCCAGATTCGGCGCGCGCAGCTGCAACAACTGGCGGCTTTCGTCGCGCGCGAAGACATCGACTTCCAATGGTCGTGCCGCGGTCGCCCATTGAGCGTTGCGAGAGGTCACGAGAATGCGTCCTGGGCCGTTGGTGGGAAAGAACTCGCGGACGGCTTCGGGGTCCTCCGCGTTGTCGAACACGAGCAGCCAGTTCTTGTACGGCTCGCCTACCCGCAGGGCCTCTATGACCGCGGGCACGGCCGTGTTGGCCTCGCCGCTGCCGACCTCAAGTCCGAGCCGCTTGGCCAGCTCCACCAGCACCTGCCGGATCTGCTGCGACTGCTCGGAGGGGATCCACCAGACCACCTGATATTCATTGATGTGACGATAGACATATTCCACGGCAAGCTGCGATTTCCCCACCCCGCCCATACCCTGCAGGGCTTCCGGCAGGACGGCGGTGGTTCCCTCCTGCAGACGACGGTGCAGGTCCTCCAGCAATTGCGCACGCCCGGTGAAGGCGCGGTTCCGCGGAGGTACGTTGCCCCAGACGGGCGGCGGTTTCTGCGCCCCATCTCCCCTCGTCCTTGCGGGGCCAGGCTGCACGCCACTCACGGACACGTTCCCTCCAGCGTCTTCAGGTGGCCCGGGTTCACCCAGTCCGGTGGGAACGTGATCGTCCCCACCGCCAAGGAGGGCGGTTTCCGAACCGATGTACTCACTACTCTGTGTATCACGGTCATCACGCGAGGTGCTGGCCGTGGTCTCGGGGGCGGAGGGGTCCCGCTGACCGGCCCGCGCGGAAGCCGATTCCTCCTCGGCCCGCAGCCGGTCGTAGAGGACCGCCGCTGCCGCCGTGTGCTGCCCGTCGAGAGCCTTCAACGCGGGCAGCGCGGGGGCGAGCCATGTTCGTACGCCGTCCAGGGGCACGAGGGCGGCACGGCTCGGGTCCGCCACAAGATCGCGCATTTGGCGCAAGGCGCCGCTGGCAGATCCTGGCAGGACTGTCGAAAGGTGATCAAAAACCAGCTTGATCGCGAGGGCCGTCTCTCTCCGGGTCCCCTCGGCCAGCAGCTCCTGGCGCACCCCGGAGGCGAACTCCAACTCGACCCTCGCCGGTGCCGGGACACCGGGATCGGCCGGGGCCGGCTGCAGCAGCCCGCTCAGCAGCAGCTCCGTCAGGTGCCAGGGGCGGGCCTCGGGCAGCAGCCTCTTGCGCAGTACTTCCAGCATCGCCACGTTGACCGGGATCGCCGCGACGAGCTGGGCCAAGTGATAGGCGGTGGGGCTGAGTTGCGCCCTCAGCTGACGCACCCGGTCGGTCGGCGAGACCAGCGAAGGGGAGAACCACGCGGGTGCGACGGCCTGCATCCTCGCGGACACCGTCACGGCTCTCATGGTGTACTCGGCCGCCCGCTCATGGCGGACGAACCCGGCCCACGTACCCAGGGCCTCCGGGGTCAGTTCCAGCACCGGTACGGGCAGTGCCGCGCCCATCGCGTCGTTGACGTCCGCATCGGTTCCCCCGAAGTCGAAGCCGTCCGGCCGGTGCGACCACCGGCGGTTGGCCGCGGCGGGACCAGGGCTGCGCAGCCGGGTCCGGCGCGGGACCACCGCCATGCGGGACCACAGATACTCGGGCAGGACACTGACCACGGCCACGGGCATCCGGGCCGCCCACTGAGCGAGCACGCGTTGCCCGCTCCCGTCCCGCCAGCGGCTCGCGTACAGGTCGGTCAGCACCAGGACCGTCTGACGGCCCACGGCATCGGGCAGGACGGCCGCGCCTCCCCCGGATCCGGCGGCGTCCCCCGGCCGCCAGGCGCACACCCGTACGTCGCGGAACGCACCCGAGCCCCTCAGCGCCGCCGCGAACTGCGTGGCGGTTCGTGACCACAGGGCCATGGAGTCCCCGGTGTCGACCACCAGCGTCATGGTCAGCCAGCGCTCCCTGGCGGGCCGGAACCGGGGCACCCACACGCCCTGCTCCGCCCGGGACTCGGCGGTGGCCTCCTCGTCCAGCTCCCGCACCGTGCGGGAGCGCAGACGCCTGTTCAGTGGCAGAAACGCCTTCTCGATCTGCCGGGACCGGTCGAGCCCGGGACCGTCCCGGAGGTCCGAGAACGCCTCCGAGCCGCCGGCCGGCTCCGACTCCGGCGCGCGGGCCGGCGAGACGGGGACACCGACGTGCGCCGGCCACAGGGGCACCGCGGGAGGCTCTTCGTCTTCCCTCAACCCGCCCGGCTCCTCGGGGCGCCCTGTGCCGGCGGCTTCCGGTTCCTCCACCACCGGCACGTCGGCCTCGGAGGGGCCGGCAGGGCGGGGCGAGGGGTCATCGGCGTCCGGGGGCTGCTCGGCGGACGCGGCGTTCCGGGCCGCCTCGGCGCGAGCCTCCCGTACGGCTCGGACGCGCAGGTCGAGCTGAACGGCCAGCCAGGCGACCTCACCGGCCTCGTGCAGCGTCAGATCGGGGCATGACTCCTCGTGCGAGGCGATACCCGGCGCAGTACCGTCACTCGCCCTACCGTGGCGGGAGGGCGGCAGGGTCATGCAGAACCAACTTCGTCTAGCCTCCGCCACAGCGAGTGCAGCAGCCGGTTCCAGGATGCCTCGCCCGGGCCCGAGGGCGAGACGCGCAGGTATTCCGCGTTCATCAGCTGGTCGGCGGCCAGGGTGCCGCCTGCCAGGGCGCGGGAGAGGAAGTCGCGGATCATCACGGCACGTTCGGCGCCCTCGCCGCCGGTGAACTGCGCCGCCAGCATCGCCGCGAGCCGGTCGGCGTCGGGCGGTGCCATCTCCAGGCTGAGACAACGGCGCAGGAAGGCGGGAGGCAGGGATCGCTCGCCGTTGCTGGTGATCACCACGAAGGGGAAGGCCCGGCAGCGGATCCGTCCCCGGTGCACCACGAAGGTGTCGTCGGGGTCGTCCGTGTGCACCTCGACCTCCGGCATCCGCGCACGCACCCTGGACAGCTCGGGGATCTGGAACTCGCCGTCCTCGAACGCCCCGAGCAGGTCATTGGCCAAGTCGGTGTCTGCCTTGTCGAACTCATCGATCAGCAGCACCCGCGGAGTGTCCCGGGGGATCAAAGCGGTGCCGAGCGGGCCCAGTTGGACGAAGTCACCCAGCCCGTGCAGACCGTCGGGACCGCCGGGCCGCGGAGCGTCGGCCGTCTGCTCGTCTTCTTCCGATAACCGGCCCGCCGTGGTGGCGGAGTCGTGCAACGCGCCGCGGGCGGCGGCGTCCTGCACGCGCCCGATCGCGTCGTAGGTGTATAAACCGTCCTTGACGGTGGACCTGCTGGTGATCGTCCAGCGCAGGACACGACCGAGGCCGAGTTCACGGCTGACCCGGTGAGCGAGGCTGGACTTACCGATTCCGGGAGGCCCGGTGACGATCAGTGGCCGGCGTAGGAACAGCGCCGCGTTGACCATGTCGGCCTCGTCGGAGGACGTACGGACCATCGCGTCGGACGCGCCCAGGCGGCGGCGGATCTCGGCGTCGTCGCGCGGAGCGGCGCCGGGGACGACAGGACCGCCGTCGAAGTCGCGCCAGGGAGGCGGCGGGGGCAGCCGGTCGGCCAGCGGCACGGCGGACACTTCACCCGTGCCACCGTAGATCCACCAGTCGTTGGCGTCACCTGAGGGCGCCGATGCGCCGCCAGGCACACGCGGCTCCCGTGGGACGTCGTTGCCCATAGCCACCCCCTCTCCCGGAACCCGGACCGGGTCCACTGGGCGACCGCCCCCGGGTCCAGCGATGCCCGGTTTCGATCAATTGTCGTGCTGGCCAGTCACGAATAGGTGGTGACCGGCGATCAGGTCGGTCACACCCTAGTGGGTCGTGCAGCGCCTCGGTCGTTCTCAGAGAATTGGCTCCGGCACTTCCGGGAGCCTGTTCGGGTCGTCCCATAGCACGGCAATACGAGGGCCGGTGAACCCCTCGCCGCCATGGTCCCCCGTGCGGGGAGCGGAGCGCAAGCGCGTCAACCGGTCTAGCGCCTCGCTCAATCGGCCATCCAGGGCGCTCTCGGCCAAGGTGTGCGCGTGTTCCGTCAGCGGCCCCGACCGGCTCCACAGCACCAGCGGCAGCCCCGCCTGCAGGCCGACCAGCAACTCGCCCTTGCCGTGCGGCCCGTCGGGCGGAGAACCCAAGGTCATGAGGACGACGGCGGGATCGTCCGTGAGACGCGCGTAGAGCCGTTCGTGCCGCGCACCGTCACCCTCTTCGCAACGGTGCATCCGTGCGCCCCGTGCCGCATCGGTCAGTACGTCCCACCGCTCGTTCCACACCCTGTGCAACTGCAGTGCTTCGATGCGCTCCAGGCTCCGTACGACGACCTTGTAGTCGTGCCCGATGGACGGTCCGCCGAACTCGCTGTCCCACACCTTCTCCTCCCCGAAGGGCCCGTGCCGGGACCACTCCTCCACCGGCTCGTTCACCAGGGAGAAGGGGAGGATGAACTCAAGTATGAGACCGCCTCGATGGGCGCGGAGCCGTATCTCCTCACGGTCGAGAACGGTTGCCACATGGCGGCGCACCTCGGACACCGGTACGGACCGCTCGTCGCGTCGGCGGGGCGCCCAGGCCGGACCGCTGTTCGCCCAGCAGGTGATGTCGATCCGGTCGGGCGACCCGGTCGACGGGGCGAGCCGGATGAGCAGATGGGCCGGATGTCCGGGCTCGGCGCGCCAACTGCCCGTGTGCGTACGGGAATCGTCCAGGATCCACTGGGCTTCCAGGTTGTCCTGGACGGTGGTGCGGACGTTCCGGTTCGTCCAGGACCGGATCGCGTCCCCGCGCTCCGGAGTGAGCACGACCGCCAGTTCTTGCAGGAACCGCAGGGTACGCGGCGCTCCGTCGGCCGGGCGGTTGGTGTGCGCGAGCAGTTGATGGGCGTCCCAGGCGGTGTGGACGCTCTCGGGCAGCGGGCCGAAGTGGTCGCCGGCGGCCGAGTACCAGACCGCGGCGAGCTCCGGCACGGCGGTCCTGTCGAGCCCCGCCAGCAGGGCGCTCAACTCGTCCCGGCCGGGTTCGTCGAGGAGCGGAGCGACGACCGGGTGGGCCAGCGCGGCGGCATGCCGGGAGGGCAGGTCGTAGTCCGCCAAGTGCTGTACGGCCTCGGTGAGATGGCGCCAGCCGTCGGGCACGGATGCGAAGGCACGCACCATCACCACGATGTGGATCTTCTTGTCGTCGAACTCGGCCACGGACAGGCGCAGTTTCAGCCGCTCCATGGCATCAACCACGCAGATGCGACGTACCTCCAGGTCGTCGAGTACCGACACCTTCATGAGCGCGTCCGCCAGTTGGGCCGCGGACTGCGAGTCCCGGGGCGCCGCCGAGTCAGTCATCGTCGCCCAGACGGTCGGGCCAGGTCTTCCTCGCCTCTGTGACGAAATTCTTCACCGCGGTGGTGTCCCCCTCGATCCACTGCACGGTCGTGACCAGGGCGCCAGGGCCCTGTTCGAACTCTCCGCACCTTCGGACGATCTGATAGAGCTGAATGCGTGGATTGTTCTGCCGGGCGATCCCGGAGACGATCTCGGGCGGCAGCTGGAGCAGCAGTTGGTGTCCCGCGTCGATCCGGAACGAGTCGATCGCCAGCAGACGATCCACCAGGGCCCACAGGACACGGGCAGGCAAGGGCCCGTCGATGTGGGCCGGTTGGGGGGCGGCGCGGGGTGGAGCGGGCGCCGCGATCGCGAAGCTGGTCCCTTCGAGGACGTCCAGCGGAATCATCCACGCGACCCGTGTCGCCGCGCCGGTGTCCGTCGAGCGCGGCGCGAGCACGGCCGCGAGCACGCCCACGACCAGACCGCGCCGGAGGTCCCACACGCCCGCGCCGCTGAAGCCCCGCGTGACGGGGGCGCCCACCGGGTCGAGGCCGTCGATCTGCCGCCATGCGGGGTGTGCCCCACCGGCTCCCACCAGCTGTCCGCGGGCCCAGATCCCGTCCGGTATCCCGCTCGGATACCCGTACACCGCGACCGGCTCACCGGTGCCCGTGCCACAGCTGCCGAGGGGCGCGGGCGCCGCGCCCGCCGGGAGCTCACCCTCCAGCCGCAGCACCGCGACATCACCCGCCGGAGGCGAGCGCAGCCAGCCGGCTTCGGCCACGTGCGCCGGGATCGACTCGGGCGGGCCCTGTGCGGTGGCGGGGAATTCCAGCAGGACCTTCCCCTCCGGCGCCGCGCCGGTCTGGGGCCCCTGCAGACGTAGTGCCGTCTCGACGACATGCGCGCAGGTGAGGACGGTTTCCCTCGTCACGAGCACCCCCGCACCGACAACTCCCGCGCGCTCGCGGTCCCGTACGCGGACCCGCCACGCGCCGATGCCCGGCGATGCGGAGGCACTGACGTCCCGTAACCCCACGTGTCCCCCTCGTATGCCCATGCGGGAAAAACAGGGTAAGCCGAAGCGAAGCGCTTGTGTACGGGGGAAGCCTGGCCGGATTGCGTGGTCGCGTTCCTCGGGCAGGGGTCAGGGGCCCGGGCCCGTCATCCAGGCCGGTCAACGGGCCGGTGTTTCTCCAAGGGCCAGCGCCACGGTGAGCGCCGGTGTACGGTCCGCCGCCTGTGCGAACACGTCCTCGGCGGTCGCCCACTCGTCGGGCCGCGTGCGCGCGTAACCACGCCAGCCGGTGACGACGACCAGCAGCCCTCTCTCACCGACGGCCGCGGGCCACACGGACGGGTCGGCGAGGCTGTCCGCGAGCGCGTCCCAGTTGCGGCCGAACCAGTCCGGCAGCTCCAGGGCGTGTACGCAGCGCTCCATGAGGCCCTCCTTGTCCGCGACCCCGTCGAGGTCCAGCGCCACCACGTGGCGACCCGACACGTCGTGCGTCATCTCAGTACCGCCCTGAACGAATTGGATGGGATGCCTGGTTCAGGCGACGGACGGGGGACGGGCCGGAGCAGCATGTCGTCGATGCTGCCACGGCCGTCCCCGCAGAGCGCGCCGTCGAACCGCCGGCGGAGCCCGATGGGTCGGTGCCCGGTGGGTCGGAGCCCAGTGGATTCAGAGCCCGTCGGGGTCCGCCCGGTTCAGCGCCGGACGCGGTGTCGGTCCCGCCGTCATCAAGGCGTCCGCGGCCGCCGTGTCCGTCACCAGGCTGGTGACGAGGCCGGACCGCAGCACCGCGTCGATGGCGGCCGCCTTGCGCTGCCCGCCCGCGATCGCGACGACCTCCGGGATGCGCCGCAGCCGGTCGGCCTCGACGGTGATGCACCGCTCCCCCAGGTCCCGCCCGACGCGGCGGCCCTCGGCGTCGAAGAGGTGCGCGGACATCTCGGCCTCGACCCCGAGGGACGCGTAATGGCCGCGCTCCTCCTCGGTGAGCATGTCGTGCACCGTCGAGATGCCGGCCTCCCAGGACCCGATGGACACGCAGGCCACGGTGACCTTGTCGAAGTACTCGAAGGCCCGGGCGATCCCCGTCTGGCTGCGCAGCGCCGCCGCGGTGGCCACGTCCGGCAGCAGCATCGGCGCGTAGATGGGGTGGGCGTCGCCGCCGGATACCTGGGCGGCCCGGCGGACCGCCTCGACCGAGCCGCGCTCGGCCGTCCCGGCGTCGTAGACACCCGTCAGCTGCACCACCGTGCACGGCGGCAGCCGGTCGAGCGCCGCCGCCATGTGGATGGTGGAGCGGCCCCAGGCGAGGCCGAGCACATCACCCTCGGCGACCAGCTCACCGAGCAGGTCGGCGGCCACCTCGCCGAGGTTCTCCGGGTCGGGCGACTCCTCGGCCTCGGCCGGGGACTCGACGACGACGGCATGCCGCAGGCCGTAGCGGCCGCGCAGCGCGTCCGAGCGCTCCGCGTCCAGCTCGGCGGGGACACGGATCTCGATCCTCACGAGATCCCGTTCGAGAGCGGTCTCCAGGACCCGGGCCACCTTGAAGCGGCTGACGCCGAACTCCTCGGCGATCTGGATCTTGGACTTGCCCTCAAGGTAGAAGCGGCGCGCCATGGCCGCCGCCTGTACCAGTTCGGCGGGTCCCATCCGCATGGCTGACCGGCCCGCCGACATACCCGACACGGCGATCTCCTCACTGCTGTTCACACTCTGGATTCGCCGGTCATCCTCGCAGATCCGGCGTACTTGATCAGCCCTGAGGGGCGGCGTTCACGTTCCCTTGTCTCAGTGGCCGCACACCCATGCTGCCCGGGCCGTCGCCGCAGCCGCCTGCGTGCGCAATGCACGTACCGCCTCGGCCGGGTCGGCGGCCCCGTAGACGGCCGAGCCGGCGACGAAGACGTCGGCCCCCGCCTCGGCGCAGCGCTCGATGGTGGCGGCCGAGACCCCGCCGTCGACCTGCAGCCACAGTTCGAGACCGTGCTTGCTGATCAACTCGCGGGTACGGCGGATCTTGGGAAGCATGATGTCGAGAAACGCCTGGCCGCCGAAGCCCGGCTCGACAGTCATGATCAGCAGCATGTCGAGTTCGGGCAGCAGGTCCTCGTACGGCTCGATGGGGGTCGCGGGCCTGAGCGCCATGGAGGCACGGGCACCCTTGGCCCGGATCTCGCGGGCGAGCCGCACGGGTGCCGCGGCGGCCTCGACGTGGAAGGTGACGGAACCGGCACCCGCTTCTACGTACTGGGGCGCCCACCGATCGGCGTCCTCGATCATCAGATGGCAGTCCAGGGGCGTGTCCGTCGCCCGCGCCAGGGACTCTACGACCGGCACACCGAGCGTGAGGTTGGGGACGAAGTGGTTGTCCATCACGTCGACGTGCAGCCAGTCGGCACCTTCCACGGCCCTCGCCTCCTCGGCAAGGCGGGCGAAGTCGGCGGAGAGGATGCTGGGATTGATCTGCGCGGCCATACTCCAAGCCTGCCATGCCCGGCGCCGGTTGCCTTCCCCGGTCCCCGGCCGGAACCGGTCGGTATGCGCGAAATCGATCGAGGGGCTGCACCAGCCCCACGGCCCGTGCCATTCTTGTCGGCCCACCGGCTCCATGCACGGCTACGGGGGTGGCCATGACGGACGCACAGGAAAAGCGACGACGGGGTATCGGCCGGCTGGTCTGCGGCCGGCGGTCCAAATGGCTCGTGGTGGGACTGTGGCTGGTGCTGCTCGTGCTGACGGCACCCTTCGCCCAGAAGCTCGCCGACGCGCAGGACAACGACGCGGCCTCCTGGCTGCCCGGTTCCGCCGAGTCCACGCAGGTCCTGCAGGCCTCGGAGGACTTCAGGCCGGAACAGATCCCCGCGATCGTCGTGTACGCCCGCGCAAACGGCCTCACGGCCCAGGACCGGCAGCGGATCGCCGAGGACGTACGAGAGCTCAAGGCGCTGCACGCGCACGGCCTGCGGGGCGCGGAGACCCGTGGCCCCGTCTACGACCGGAAGACGGCTCCACGGGCGGCCCAGGTCTTCGTGCCCGTCACGATGGACGAGCAGGCCTGGGAACGCATCGTGTCCGCGGTCGACGCGATCCGGGCGGACGTCGGTAAGGGCGGGGACGGGCTCGCCGTGCACATCACGGGTCCCGGCGGTACGTCCGCCGACCTGTCCGAGGCCTTCGAGGGCATCGACTCCACCCTGCTGTTCTCGGCGATGGCCGTCGTCGTCGTGATGCTGCTGCTCACCTACCGCAGCCCGACCCTGCTGCTGGTCCCGCTGCTGGGCGTGGTCGCCGCCCTGTTCACCGCGCAGGCGTTGATCTACCTGCTCGCGGAGCACGCGGGGCTGACCGTCAACGGCCAGAGCGCGGGCATCCTCACCGTTCTCGTCTTCGGCGCGGGGACGGACTACGCCCTGCTCCTGGTGGCCCGCTACCGGGAGGAGCTGCGCCGCCACGAGGACCGCCACGAGGCCATGGCACTGGCCCTGCACCGGGCGGGCCCGGCCGTGTTCGCGTCCGGCGCCACCGTCGTCCTGAGCATGCTGGTGCTGCTCGCCGCCGAGATGAACTCGACGCGCGGCCTCGGCCCGGTCGCCGCGATCGGCGTCGCCGTGGCGCTGGCCGCGATGCTGACGCTGTTCCCGGCCCTGCTGGTGATCTGTGGCCGCTGGATCTTCTGGCCGGTGGTCCCGCACTTCGGGTCCGCCGATCCGACCGAGCGCGGTGTCTGGGCGCGGGTGGGCAACCGCTTCGCGCGCCGCCCGCGGCTGGTCTGGGGCGTCACGGCGGCGGCGCTCGCGCTGCTGTCGCTGGGCCTGATCCAGCTGCGCGCGGAGGGCATCGGCAACGCCGACGCCTTCACCGGGAAACCCGACTCGATCGTCGGCCAGGAGGTGTCCGCGCGCTACTTCCCCGCGGGCAGCGGCGATCCGCTCGTCGTCGTTGGCGACCGCGCCCGGGCCGAGGAGGTCGGCCGGGCGGTCGCGGGCACCCGCGGTGTCGTACCGGAGTCCCTCGGTCTGCCGCCCGGCACGAAACCCGAGGTCGAGGGCAAGGTCCTCTTCGAGGCCACGATGACCGCCCCCGCGGACAGCGAGGCCGCGAAACGGACGGTGGAGCGGGTACGGGACGCCGTGCACGCGGTACCGGAAGCGGACGCCCAGGTGGGCGGCGGTACGGCGGCTCTGCTGGACATGGACGGGGCGACGACCCACGACAACGTCCTGATCATCCCGCTGGTACTGGTCGTGGTGCTGCTGATCCTCTGCGTCCTGCTCCGCGCCCTGATCGCCCCGCTGCTCCTGATCGGCACGGTGGTGCTGTCCTTCGCCGCGGCGCTGGGCATCAGCGCGCTCGCGTTCCGGTACCTCTTCGACTACGCGGGCGAGTCGACGGACTTCCCGCTGTTCGTCTTCGTCTTCCTGGTGGCACTGGGCATCGACTACAACATCTTCCTGACCACCCGCATCCGCGAGGAAGCCGCCCGCCAGGGCACGCGCAAGGGCGTGGTCACGGGGCTGGCCACCACCGGCGCGGTCATCACCTCGGCGGGCCTGGTCCTCGCGGGCACCTTCGCCGCCCTGGGAACGCTGCCGATGGTCGCCTTCGCCGAGATCGGGTTCGCGGTGGCCCTGGGCGTACTGCTCGACACGTTCGTCGTGCGCTCGGTCCTGGTGACGTCCCTGTTCCTGGACGTGGGCCCGAAGATCTGGTGGCCCCACCGCCTGGCCCACACGGACAGAGCCAAGGGCGAGAGCAGGAGGGGAGACGGGAACGCGACCCGGCCGCCGCAGGAACCGGCATCGCGACCGGGTGGCCCGCCGGAGTAACCCGAAGCGACCCGCGCCGGCCCGTCCGGTTCAGCCGGTCCGGCGGATCAGCGCCAGATACATGGCGTCCGTCCCGTGCAGATGCGGCCAGAGCTGGACGTCAGGGCCGTCGCCCAGGGCCGGAACGCCCGGGAAGAGCGGCCGGGCGTCGAGGAGTTCGCCCTTCTGCTGCTTGAGTACGTCGTCGACGACGGCCCGGGTCTCGGCGAGGTGCGGCGAGCAGGTGGCGTACCCGACGACACCGCCGACCCGCACGGAGTCGAGCGCGGTGCGCAGCAACCCGCGCTGCAACGGCGCGAACCCGTCCAGGTCGGCGGGCCGCCGCCGCCAGCGGGCCTCGGGCCGCCGCCGCAGGGCACCGAGCCCCGTGCAGGGCACGTCCATCAGTACGCGGTCGAAGGTGCCCGAACGCCACGGCGGCCGGGTCCCGTCGGCTGCGATGACCTGGTACGGCCCGGGGTTCCCGGCGAGGGCCTTCGCGACAAGGCCGGCCCGGTGCGGCTGCTTCTCGGAGGCGAGCAGCACGGCTCCGCGCTCGGCGGCGAGCCCGGCGAGCATGGCCGCCTTGCCGCCCGGTCCGGCGCACCCGTCGAGCCAGGCCTTGTCCGGCCCGTCGAGAGGCGCGTTCGCGAGGGCGATCGCCACCAGCTGGCTGCCCTCGTCCTGAACACCGGCCCGTCCTTCGCGTACGGCGTCGACGGCGCCCGGCTCACCGCCTTCGGACATCCGCACGGCATACGGTGACCAGCGCCCCGGCAGCGCGGACTCCGCGTCGAGCGCGCCGAGGATGTCGTCGGCCGTGGCGCGCCCGGGCCTGGCGACCAGGGTGACCTCGGGCCGCTCGTTGTCGGCCGCCAGCAGGTCCTCGATCCCGGCGCGCCCGCCGCCCAGCGAGTCCCACAGCGCCGAGACGATCCACCGCGGATGGGAGTGGACGACGGCGAGATGGTCCTCGGCGTCGTCCTCGTAGGGCGGCGCGACCTGCTCGATCCAGCTGTCCAGGTCCTGCCGCGAGATCTTCCGCAGTACGGCGTTGACGAACTTGGCCCGCCCGTCGCCGAGCACGACCCTCGCGAGGTCGACGGTCGCGGACACGGCGGCATGCGTGGGGATACGGGTCCCGAGCAGCTGATGCGCGCCCAGGCTCAGCACGTCGAGCACCGGCGGGTCGACCTCGCGCAGCGGCCGGTCCACACATGCCGCGATGATGGCGTCGTACGTGCCCTGGCGGCGCAGCGTCCCGTACACGAGTTCTGTCGCCAGTGCCGCGTCGCGCCCGTCGAAGTCGTCCTTCTCCCGGGCCTTCCGCAGCAGGGGCGGCAGCACGAGATTCGCGTACGCGTCCCTCTCGTCCACCGCCCGCAAGGCATCGAAGGCAAGCACCCGTACCGGGTCCTTCTTCGGGCGACGATAGGGCTTGCCCTGCTGACGGGGCCGACGAGACTGCTCGTTCACGTAAAAGGTGCTCCGGCTAGTGGAAGAGATATACGCCCAGCGTACGCGGCAACGGCCTCAGGCCCTTCGGGGGAGCGGGGGCGCGGGGAACTGCGCGACCTTCACGGCGGGCCGCCAATCCTTTCAGCCACCCGAGCCATCACCCACCCAGGGGCGCGGGGAACTGCGCAACCTTCACAGCAACAGGCCTCCGCCCCTCCCAGACACCCGAACCAGCACCCACCCAGGGGCGCGGGGAACTGCGCGCCCGGCCCCCACCGACCCGCACGTCACAACACACCCGCACAACAACCGACTCACCCCCCGACCACCTCGCCGGAGGCGATCCGCACACCCCGAGCCCAGTCCGCCGCCCGCATCGGCTTCTTCCCCTGCGCCTGCACCCACAGCAACTCGACGGCGTACGACCCGGTACCGACGTACACGTTGTTCTTCCCGACCGCCAACGCCCCCGGCGCCAGATCCGTCCGCTCGGGAACCGGCACGACCTGGATCAGCTTCAGCCGCTCCCCACGGAACACGGTCCACGACCCGGGCGACGGCGTGCACCCCCGTACGACCCGGTCGACCCGGAGCGCCGGCGCGCTCCAGTCCACGTGCGCGTCCTCGACGGTGATCTTCGGGGCCAGGGTGACGCCGTCCGCCGGCTGCGGCACCGCCTTCAGGGTGCCGTCCTCGATCCCGTCCATGGTCGCCGCGAGCAGCCCGGACCCGGCGAACGCGAGCCGTGTCAGCAGATCCCCGCTGGTGTCGGTGGACCGCACCTCCTCGGTGACGGTCCCGTAGACCGGTCCGGAGTCGAGCCCCTCCTCGATGAGGAACGTGGACGCACCGGTGATCTCGTCCCCGGCCATGACCGCATGCTGCACGGGCGCCGCGCCACGCCAGGCCGGCAGCAGCGAGAAGTGCAGGTTGACCCAGCCGTGGGCGGGGATGTCGAGCGCGACCCGCGGCAGCAGCGCACCGTAGGCCACGACGGGGCAGCAGTCCGGGGCGATCTCCCTCAGCCGCGCGAGGAAGTCCGCGTCCCGCGGTCGCACCGGCTTGAGCACCTCGATCCCGGCCTCCTCGGCGCGCTGCGCGACGGGGCTCGCGACGAGCCTGCGTCCCCGCCCGGCCGGCGCGTCGGGCCGCGTGACGACGGCGGCCACCTCGTGCCGCCCGGAGGCGATCAGGGCGTCCAGAGCGGGAACGGCGACCTCGGGGGTACCGGCGAAGACGAGCTTCATGGGTGGCAGTCGGCCTCTCGGGCGGATTCACGCGGATTCACAACGGGCAGCGCACCAGTCTATGGGGCGCCGGACCGGAGAACCCCTGCGCCCACCGGTCCGCACCGGTCCACACCGGACTGCACCGGACCGTGCCGGGCGGCAACCCAGGACGACGGTCGCGCTCGTTCCCACTCTCGTCCGGAGCAACCACGGCCCGGCAGCCATCGCCGGGTCCGAACCCGTCCGACGTGCCCGCCGCACGGCCCAGGCGAGCGGTGAACACCCTCGTCAGACCGGTTGCCGAGGCGCACGCTCTCCCGACCGCCGGGGGCGTACGCACATACCTCCACGCCCCTGATGCGTGACCACTCACCCTGAAACGCGTTGGTCAAGAAAGAGTTGACCAAAACGGGCCGCAATCGCTGCCCGGTCCCTTTTTCAACGCCGGTTCGAGAGGCTTGTTCATGGCCGACCACGCAACCCACGACGCCCAGGCTCGGGCCAGCCTGCACTTGCTGGTGCGGGACATCGAGCGGGTCCGCCGGCAGGTGGACGCACTGCGCACGCTGACAGCCCAACTGGGCAACGTCTACCGCCCGCGCCGCTCCGGCCCCTCCACGGGCTTCGTCGTCTACGGACGCGCTCCCGCTCCGACCGTCCGCCTCGCCCAAGAGCTGCGGGACAGTGTCGAGACCCTGGTCACGGCCGCCGTGGACTTCGACCGCTCGCTGGGCTTCTCGTGGGACGCGGTGGGCTCGGCCCTCGGGGTCACCAAGCAGGCGGTGCACCGCCGTTACGGCGCCCGCCGGGCGACCGCACAGGCCGCCGCCGAGGCCGAGCGCGCGACCGAGCCGTCGGGAGCCCGCACGGTCTCCGTCAACACCGGCATCCCCACGGTTCCGGCCGCCCGCTCCATGTCGATGCCCATGCCGATGCCGACCCAGCCGACGGCAGGCAGCCCCACCCTTCGCGAGGAGGTCAGGCCGAACGCTTTCCCGGGCCCGCGCAACGGCTGACCTCTCGTCCGCCGGCCGGAAACACTCCCCACACTCCCCCTGTCTGCCCCCGGCCCGAAAGGCTCGGGGGCAGACGCGTGCCTGGCGACAACCACCACGCGCATACGCGCAAGCAGTCACCCGATGTCGGGCGGATCGATCCGAATCCGGACCGCCTCACTTCCCCCGCCACCACCGGCGCCGCCCCTGCTC
>NZ_LIPP01000313.1 GCF_001418335.1 Streptomyces aurantiacus
CTCCCCGCCCAACCGCCGGAGGCCCCCGCTCGGCCGACGACGTCCACCGTCAGATCAAGGGCTTCGCCTCCACCGGCGCGGTCACCCCCGGCGAAGCCATCGACTTCCACATCACGGTGGACCCGCCCCAGCGGTTCGGCGTCGACATCTACCGCATAGGCCACTACGGAGGTGACGGCGCCGGCAGGATCACCACCAGCCCGCGCCTCTCCGGCATCGTCCAGCCGGCCCCGCTCACCGCGGACCGTACGGTCTCCTGCCACCACTGGTGGCTCTCGTGGCGGCTGCGGGTCCCGTCGTACTGGAACATCGGCGCGTACGTCGCCGTCCTCACCACCGACGACGGCCACCGGTCCCACATCCCCTTCACGGTCCGCGACGACCACCCCGCCGACCTGCTGCTCCTCCTGCCGGACATCACCTGGCAGGCCTACAACCTCTACCCGGAGGACGGCCGCACGGGCGCGAGCCTCCACCACGCGTGGGACGAGAACGGCCGGCTGCTCGGCGAGGCCGACGCCGCGACGACGGTCTCGTTCGACCGCCCGTACGCGGGCCCGGGCCTGCCCCTGCACGTGGGCCACGCCTACGACTTCATCCGCTGGGCCGAGCGCTACGGCTACGACCTCGCGTACGCCGACGCCCGCGATCTGCACGCCGGGCGCATCGACCCCACGCGCTACCGCGGCCTGGTCTTCCCGGGGCACGACGAGTACTGGTCGACGTCCATGCGCCGTGCCGTGGACGTCGCCCGCGAGCAGGGCACCTCTCTCGTCTTCCTCTCGGCCAACACCATGTACTGGCAGGTCGAGCTGGCGCCCTCGCCGTCCGGCGTCCCCAACCGGCTGCTCACCTGCCGCAAGCGCCGCGGACCCGGAAGATCCGCGCTGTGGCGCGAGGCCGACCGCCCGGAGCAGGAGGTCCTGGGCATCCAGTACGCGGGCCGGGTCCCCGAGGCCCGCCCCCTCGTCGTCCGCAACGCCGACCACTGGCTGTGGGAGGCGACCGGTGCCCACGAGGGCGACGAGTTGGAGGGCCTGGTCGCGGGCGAGGCCGACCGCTACTTCCCCCGCGCCGCGCTCCCCGAGCACCAGGGCCGCATCCTCCTCTCCCACTCCCCGTACCGGGACACGGAAGGAGCGCTCCGCCATCAGGAGACGTCCCTGTACCGCGCGCACTCGGGCGCCCTCGTCTTCGCGGCCGGCACCTTCGCCTGGTCACCGGCCCTGGACCGCCCGGGCCACGTCGACCCCCGCGTCCAGCGCGCCACGGCCAACCTCCTGGACCGCATCTGCAAACGCGACTGAGGCCGCCCGCCGAGACACCACCCCGGCCCATGGCCGACACCTGGCCGTCCCGTGGCCGCCCCCTGGCCGAGCCCGGACCTCCCATACGGGAGAATCGAGCCATTCAGTCAGAACCACGCGGAGGAACCGTGTCCGGATTCGTCGAAAAGCCCGAGCCTCTTGAGGTTCCGGGCCTGGTGCACCTGCACACCGGCAAGGTGCGCGACCTGTACCAGAACGAGGCGGGCGACCTCGTGATGGTCGCCAGCGACCGCATCTCAGCGTTCGACTGGGTGCTGCCCACGGAGATCCCCGACAAGGGCAGCGTCCTGACGCAGCTGTCGCTCTGGTGGTTCGACCAGATCGCCGACCTGCTGCCGAACCACGTCCTGGGCACCGAACCGCCGCCCGGCGCGCCCGCCGAGTGGCAGGGCCGCACCCTGATCTGCAAGTCGCTGCGGATGGTCCCGGTGGAGTGCGTGGCCCGCGGCTACCTCACCGGTTCCGGCCTCGTCGAGTACAACGAGACCCGTACCGTCTGCGGCCTCGCCCTCCCCGAGGGCCTGACCGACGGCTCGGAGCTGCCAGGACCGATCTTCACCCCGGCCACCAAGGCCGCCGTCGGCGAGCACGACGAGAACGTCTCGTACGAGGAGGTCGCCCGCCAGGTCGGCGCGGACACCGCGGCCCAGCTGCGGCAGGCGACGCTCGCCGTCTACGGCCGCGGCCGTGACATCGCGCGTGACCGGGGGATCATCCTCGCGGACACGAAGTTCGAGTTCGGCTTCGACGGCGAGACCCTGGTCGTCGCCGACGAGGTGCTGACCCCGGACTCGTCCCGCTTCTGGCCCGCCGACCAGTGGGAGCCGGGCCGCGCGCAGCCCTCGTTCGACAAGCAGTACGTACGCGACTGGCTGACCTCCGCCGAGTCCGGCTGGGACCGGAAGAGTGAGCAGCCGCCGCCGGCCCTGCCCCAGCGGGTCGTGGACGCGACGCGCGCCAAGTACGTGGAGGCGTACGAGCGTCTGACGGGCACCGCCTGGACCTGAGCGCCGGCCACACTCACAGCGGGCGCAAGGCACAAGGCACAAGGTGCAAGGCGCATGGCGCAAAGAAGCCCCCGGTCGCGATGACCGGGGGCTTCCTGACTTCCTGACCTGCTTACTCTTAACTCTTACTCTGAGCGGACGACCAGGTTCGAACTGGCGACCTCAACCTTGGCAAGGTTGCGCTCTACCAACTGAGCTACGTCCGCGCCGCGCCGTGGCTCTCACCGTGGCGCGAGAGCAACTATACCCAACCTCGCTCCCGTGCGAGACGCACCGCCGAGTGCCGGTTCTCGGCTCCGAGCTTGGACACGGCGGACGACAGATAGTTCCGTACCGTCCCCTGTGACAGCGCGGCCCGCTCCGCGATCTCCGTGACGGGCGCCCCGTCGGCGGCCAGCTCAAGGACCTCGGCCTCGCGCGCGGTCAGCGGCGAGTCCCCGGCGGAGATCGCGTCGGCGGCCAACTCGGGGTCGACATAACGGTTCCCGGCGTGCACGGTACGGATGATCTCCGCGAGCTGTTGGGCGCTGACGGTCTTCGGTACGAACCCGCGCACACCCGCCGTCAGCGCCCGCTTGAGATGCCCGGGGCGTCCATGGCTCGTCACGATCAGCACCCGGCAGGCGGGCAGTTCGGTCCTCAGCGATGTGGCCACCCTCACACCGTCGGCGCCGGGCATCTGAAGGTCCAGTACGGCCACGTCGGGTTCGTGCGCCCGGGCCATCGCCAGCGCCTCGGGCCCGCCGGCCGCCTCGGCCACCACGAGCAGGTCGTCCTCAAGGCCCAGCAGCGCGGCGAGTGCCCCCCGGATGAGGTGCTCGTCGTCGGCGAGCAGCAGCCGGATGGGGCGTACGGACGTCATGGGGTGACCTCTTCACTCACTGAACGCGGAACGGACGACGACGAGGACGACGACGAGGACGACGAGGACGACGAGGACGACGAGGACGACGACAACAAGTTGGACGAAGAGGAGGCCGGAGGCAGTGGCACCTCGGCCACGACCCGGAACAGGTCGCCGTCGACGGGCCCCGCCTCCAGCGTCCCGGCCACCGCGGCCAGCCGCTCCCGCAGCCCGGCGAGACCGGTTCCGCCGCCCGGCTTCTGCCCCCGTTCCGGCGGGGAGACACCGGACGGATCCCCCGCCACCCGCCTCACTCCGTCGTCCCCGACGCCGTCGTTATCGACGCCGTCGTTCTCGACGGTGAGGACCACATGGTTGCCCTTCGGTTCCAGCGACACATGGCACCGCCGGGCGTCCCCGTGCCGCAGCACGTTCGTGGTGGCCTCCCGTACGACCCACCCCAGCGCCGACTGGACCGCAGGGGGCAGCCCCGCCGCGGAACCGGTCACCGTGCAGTCGACGCCGGCGGCGGTCAGGACGCCCTGTGCGCCGGAGAGTTCCACGCCGAGGTCGGCCTCGCGGTAGCCGCGTACGACCTCGCGGACCTCGCGCTGCGACTCGTGGGCGATCCGCTGCACCTCGATCATCTGTTCCACGGCCTCGGGGCGTTCGCGGCGGGCGAGTTGCACGGCGAGCTCGCTCTTCAGGGCGATCACCGCGAGGTTGCGGCCCATCACGTCGTGCAGGTCGCGCCCGAAGCGGAGCCGCTCCTCGGCGACGGCGAGGCGGGTACGGGTCTCGCGGGCCGCGTCGAGCTCGTACACGGCGGCGAGCAGCCATACGGAGAAGAGGGAGGTGAAGGCGGAGAAGCCACCGGCGAGCAACACCGCGAGCGCCATGCCCAGTGAGGCCGGCCCGGCGGAGCCCAGGGAGAACGCCACGACTCCTGCGCCCACGGCGGAGCCGAACACGATGGCGGGCACGCGCCGACGGTTACGGACCCCGAGCGCGATGGTGCCGGCCCCGAAGACCAGTACGCCGATGAAGAGTGAGCTCGTCGCGTTCTCGGTGTCCTCGCCGCCGGGTCCGTGCTCCGCGATGCCGATCGCGGCGGTCGCGAGCAGCCCGGAGACCACGCCGAGTCCGACGAGCAGGCGTACGGGCTGGTCACGGGTGCCGCGCGTCCAGTCGAGCGCCCGGGACGCGGTCACCGCGCACAGCAGGGCGTGCCCGCCCACCGCCAGGAACAGCCAGACGGCGAACTCCGCCTTCACGAGCCCGAACGTCGGCAGCCCGAACGCGGTGACCTCCACCACCGAGAAGAAGTGGAAGGACCAACGGGTGTACGTCTCGACCTTCGCCGGCGTGCTCTTACCCCGCCACCAGAGACCAGGCCTGCGCATTCCCGAACTCCCGCTTCCCATCGCCGACCGTCCCTGTCCCCGTGCTCGGTTCCCGTGCTCGGTTCCCGTACTCGCCTGTGCCGGTCCCTGTGCCGGTCCTTGTGCCGGTTCCTGTCCCTGCCCCCGTCGTCCCGGTTCCGGTTCCGGTTCCGGTCCCGGTCCCGGTCCCGGTCAGCGCCTCGGCTCCCAGCGGAACCACTTCCGTACAGCAAACACCGCGAGCACGGTCCAGGCCAGCGCCGTCGCCACGGCACCCAGGGCCTCGTAACCGGAGAGGCTCCCGGTCCAGCCACCGCGTATCAGCGTGATCACCGGGGACAGCGGCAGCAGCTCACAGACGGTGGCGACCCGGTCGGGCATGACCTCGAAGGGCACGACGGTGCCGGAGGCGAGCATCGACACGAGCAGGAGTGGCATCGCCGCGACCTGGGCGCCCTCCACACTCCTGCTGAAACTCGCGGTCACCGCCGCCAGCGCGGGCCACATCACGAGCCCCACGACCAGCCCGACCACGGCGAGGAGAGGCGCCTGGGGCGTACCCACGTCCATGAGTGCCGCGCAGGCGACCGTCAGGACCAGGCACTGCACCAGGCCGATGAGGACCGATGGGACGGCGGCGCCCGTCAGGATCTCGGCGTCCCGCAGCTCCCCGGTGCGCAGCCGCTTGAGGACGAGCTCCTCGCGACGGGCGGCGTACACGCTCACCAGCGCGCTGTAGACGGCGAAGAGCAGGGAGAAGCCGACGGCGGAGGGCAGGATGACCGAGCCGATCGAGAGACCGGCCTCCTTCAGGTCCATGTCCTCGACTGTCGAGCGGAGGCTGAGCGGCAGGACCAGCGGCACGAACACCGCCGCGAAGAAGGTGGCCCTGCTGCGTGCGAGCAGGGTGAGTTCGGCCCGGGCGAGGGAGGTCATGCGCCCGACCGCGGTCACCGTCGCCCCCACGGGTGCGGCTGCGGTACTTGTCCCGGTCTCGGTTCCGGTCCCGGCGCTCATGCCACATGCTCCTTCTCCGAGGTCCCGGCACTCGCCGAGCCCCGCGCCTGCCCGGCCTGTATCTTCCGAGCCCCCTGTGTCTCCTGAGCCTCCTGCTCGGACACGTCACGCGCGATGCGCAGGAACGCCTCCTCCAGCGACCCCGACCGCACATCGAGCCCCCGCAGCTCGACGCCGGTCCGCTCGGCCCACGTCAGCAGCCCGGTGGCGGCCCGCTGCAGTTCGTTCGTACGCAGCCGGAGCACCCGCCCGACGACCTCGTGCCCGGTGACGCCGAGGGAGTCGAGGGGCGGCAGGTCGCCGGGGAAGTATCCGGTGGGCAGTTCGAAGGAGATCCGCGACGGCTGGGAGGCGGTCACCTCCGCCGGGGTGCCGGAGACCGCGATCCGCCCGGCGTGCAGGATCGCGAGCCGGTCGGCGAGCCCCTCCGCCTCCTCCAGGTAGTGGGTGGTGAGCAGCACGGTCGTGCCCGTGGCCCGCAGTTCGCGCACCAACTCCCAGGTCTCCTGGCGCCCTTCGGCGTCGAGGCCGGTGGTCGGCTCGTCCAGGAAGAGCACCTCGGGCCGTCCGAGGAGCGCGAGTGCCAGGTCCAGGCGCCGCTTCTCTCCACCGGACAGCTGCTTCACCCGTACGCCGGCCCTGCGGGTGAGGCCGACCAGCGACAGGGCCTCGCTCTCCGGCCGGGCTCCGCTCGTGCAGCCGGCCCACATCCGTACCGTCTCGGAGACGGTCAGCTCGGACGGGAAGCCGCCCTCTTGGAGCATGAGGCCGATGCGCGGGCGCACCGCGGAGCGTTCGCTGTACGGGTCGTGGCCGAGGACGCGTACGCGGCCGCCGGCCGGGGGCGCGAGGCCCTCGATGAGTTCGACGGTGGAGGTTTTGCCCGCGCCGTTGGTTCCGAGGAGTGCGAAGAGTTCGCCGCGGCCGACCTGGAAGGAGACTCCGCGGACCGCCTCGAAGCCTCCCGCGTAGACGCGTCGTAGGTCGGTGACCTCGATCACGGGCTCATTCGTATTCATGACTCAAGCGTCTCGGCTGCCGAGGGGATACGGCAGTGCACGCTGTCACTGCCGTACATGACAAATGTCAGGGGGCCGGGAACAGCCGGGAGCCCAGGGCAGGTGTACATACGAGAAAGGCCCCAGTCACATGTGACCGGAGCCGTTGCTCACTACTGAAACCACTGTTGCTACTTACTGGAGCGGACGACCAGGTTCGAACTGGCGACCTCAACCTTGGCAAGGTTGCGCTCTACCAACTGAGCTACGTCCGCATTGCCTCCGACCGGCTTTCACCGATCGGCGCGAACACCAGCCTACCTGATCCAGAGAGCGATCAGACCGGCGATGCAGAGCGGGTGACAGGAATTGCACACTGCGCCTTCCCCCTGGAAGGGGGATGTTCTGCTACTGAACTACACCCGCGTGACTCCGTGAGCCGGACCTTTCGGCCTTGCCCCTCGGCGTGCTCCGAACTCTAGCTGATCGCGGGGGGTACAGCGCAAGTCGACTGCCCCCAGGGCCAGATGCCCCACGGATCACCCCGGCTCACTCTTACAGGGGGCTGCGCGACCAGCGCGCCTTCAAGGGGCGCGGGGAACTGCGCGCTCAACCCCCACGGCCCGCCTCCCGACGGACCGGCCCACGCACCGACCGACCCATCTTTCAGGGGCGCGGGGAACTGCGCGACCAGTTCCCACCGGCCCGCAGCACACGAACAACCTCCGGCTCACGGCGGGACCGCCCACGCACCGACCCCGCCCGGGTCCGTCCTCGCCCGCCCGATCCCCGGAGGGACCCGTCACTGAGCCGCCGCGAACGCCTCATACACCCGCTTCGGAATCCGCCCCCGCGCCGGCACCTCCAACTTGTTGGACTGCGCCCACGCCCGCACGGCCGCCGGGTCGGGAGCCACCGCTGTCTGCCGGTACGCCTTTCCGGAGCGCGACCGCTTGCGGCCGGCCTCCACATACGGCTCCAAAGCCCCGCGCAGCTTCTCCGCGTTGGCCGGATTCAGGTCGATTTCGTACGACTTACCGTCCAGACCGAAGGCGATCGTTTCCGCCGCTTCCGAGCCGTCGATGTCGTCGGAGAGAGTGACTACGACACGCTGCGCCACGAATATCGGTCCCTTCGTGCGGCACCTCTTCGACGACGCACGATGACGTGCCGAGATGCCGACTGTCCGACTGCTTTTATGAGTGATTGGGCAAAGTATCGGCTATTGCCAATTCATTTGTACAGTGCCTTACCGTGCCCGGCAATCCAATGTGAAGGCTCGACTGAATCTCTTGGCGTGTCTCCGGGGCAATAGGAAGCCCGGTCTCGATCCGGATCTTTCCCAGGATTTTTCGTGAAGCCAGGCCGACGATAGGTCCTCGATGCGGAATCGTGATGGCCGTCACGTAGATTCCTACGAATCTACCCGCGTAGAATTTTTGTACGGGTAGTCTGAAGGAACCTGCTCAGCACCACACACCGGGAGCGCCAGTGGCACGCGTCGTAGTCGACGTCATGCTCAAGCCGGAGATCCTCGACCCACAGGGCCAGGCGGTGCAGCGTGCACTGCCGCGTCTCGGTTTCGAAGGCATCTCCGACGTACGTCAGGGAAAGCGATTCGAACTGGAAGTGGACGGACCGGTGGACGACACCGCGCTCGCCCGCATCCATGAACTCGCCGAATCCTTCCTCGCCAACACCGTGATCGAGGACTTCACCGTCAAGGTCGAGGAAGTCGCGGAGGCCGGAAAGTGACCGCTCGTATTGGCGTCGTCACTTTCCCGGGAAGCCTCGACGACCGGGACAGCCGGCGCGCGATCAGGCTCGCCGGTGCCGAACCGGTCGCACTCTGGCACAAGGACAAGGACCTCAAGCAGGTCGACGCCGTTGTCCTGCCGGGTGGTTTCTCGTACGGCGACTATCTGCGCGCCGGCGCGATCTCGCGCTTCTCGCCGGTGATGGGGACCGTGATTGAGCAGGCGAAGTCGGGAATGCCGGTGCTCGGCATCTGCAACGGCTTCCAGATCCTCACCGAGGCCCACCTTCTCCCCGGCGGGATGCTCGGCAACGACCACCTCCACTTCATCTGCCGTGACCAGAAGCTGAAGGTGGAGAACGCGGAAACCGCCTGGACCGCCGACTACGAGTCGGGCCAGGAGATCCACATCCCGCTGAAGAACATGGACGGGCGGTACGTCGCCGACGAGCGCACCCTCGACATGCTGGAGGCGGAGGGCCGGGTCGTCTTCCGTTACGTGGTCGGCGGCGACACCTCCCACGGCCACGGCCACGTCAACCCCGACGGCTACGGCAACCCCAACGGCTCGCTGCGGGACATCGCCGGCATCACGAACGAGGCGGGCAACGTCGTCGGTCTGATGCCGCACCCGGAGCACGCCGTCGAGCCCCTCGTCGGGTCCGGCCGCACCGACGGCCTCCCCTTCTTCACCTCGATCCTCAAGAAGCTGGTCAACGCATGAGCCGGACTCCCCTGGACACGGTCGAGCACGCGGCCGGGACGCCCGACGTCGAGCTGCCCTGGGCCGAACTGGGCCTGAAGAAGGACGAGTACGAGCGGGTCGTGGAGATCCTCGGCCGCCGGCCCACCGGTGCCGAGCTCGCCATGTACTCCGTCATGTGGTCCGAGCACTGCTCGTACAAGTCCTCCAAGGTGCACCTGCGCCAGTTCGGCGAGAAGGCGCCCCAGTCGGACGCCCTCCTCGTCGGCATCGGTGAGAACGCCGGCGTCGTGGACGTCGGCCAGGGCTACGCGGTCACCTTCAAGGTCGAGTCGCACAACCACCCCTCCTACGTCGAGCCCTACCAGGGCGCGGCCACCGGAGTCGGCGGCATCGTGCGCGACATCATCGCGATGGGCGCCCGCCCGGTCGCCGTCGTGGACCCGCTGCGCTTCGGCGCGGCCGATCACCCCGACACCAAGCGCGTACTGCCCGGTGTCGTCGCGGGCATCGGCGGCTACGGCAACTGCCTCGGCCTGCCCAACATCGGCGGCGAGGTCGTCTTCGACGCCTGCTACCAGGGCAACCCGCTGGTCAACGCGGGTGCCATCGGCGTCATGCGGCACGAGGACATCCACCTCGCGAAGGCGTCGGGGCCGGGCAACAAGGTCATCCTGTACGGGGCCCGCACGGGCGGCGACGGCATCGGCGGCGCCTCGATCCTGGCCTCCGAGACCTTCGACGACGCCAAGCCGTCGAAGCGTCCCGCCGTCCAGGTCGGCGACCCCTTCCAGGAGAAGCTCCTCATCGAGTGCACCCTGGAGGCCTTCGCCGAGAAGCTGGTAGTCGGCATCCAGGACCTCGGCGCGGCCGGACTGTCCTGCGCCACCAGCGAGCTGGCGTCCAACGGCTCCGGCGGCATGCGCGTCACGCTGGACGACGTACCGCTGCGCGACTCCACGCTCTCGCCCGAGGAAATCCTCATGAGCGAGTCGCAGGAACGCATGTGCGCGGTCGTCGAACCGTCGAAGGTCGACCGGTTCCTGGAGATCTGCGACAAGTGGGACGTCATCGCCACGGTCATCGGTGAGGTCACCGACGGCGACCGCCTCGAAATCTTCTGGCACGGCGGCAAGATCGTCGACGTCGACCCGCGCACCGTCGCTCACGACGGCCCGGTCTACGAGCGCCCGTACGCCCGCCCGCACTGGCAGGACGCCCTCCAGGCGGACGACGCCAACAAGCTGCCCAGGCCGACGACGCCGGAGGAGCTGAAGAGCCAGGTCCTCCGGCTGGTCTCCTCACCGAACCAGGCCTCCAAGTCCTGGATCACCTCCCAGTACGACCACTTCGTGCAGGGCAACACGGTGCTGGCGCAGCCCGAGGACTCGGGCATGATCCGCATCGACGAGGAGTCAGGCCTCGGCGTCGCCATCGCCACCGACGGCAACGGCCGCTACACCAAGCTGGACCCGTACCACGGCGCCCAGTTGGCGCTGGCCGAGGCGTACCGGAACGTCGCGACGACCGGCGCCAAGCCGCTCGCCGTCTCCGACTGCCTGAACTTCGGTTCGCCCGAGGACCCGGCCGTCATGTGGCAGTTCGCGGAGGCCATCCGCGGCCTTGCCGACGGCTGCCTGCAGTTGGGCACCCCGGTGACCGGCGGCAACGTCTCGCTCTACAACCAGACGGGTGAGGCGGCCATCCACCCCACGCCCGTGGTCGCGGTCCTCGGCGTCATCGACGACGTCGCCCGCCGCACCCCGGTCGCCTACCGGGAAGAGGGCCAGCTCCTCTACCTCCTGGGCGACACCCGCGAGGAGTTCGGCGGGTCGGCCTGGTCGCAGGTCGTCCACGACCACCTCGGCGGGCTGCCCCCGCAGGTCGACCTGGAGCGCGAACGCCTCCTCGGCGAGATCCTGATCTCCGCCTCCCGCGACGGCATGATCGACTCCGCGCACGACCTGTCCGACGGCGGTCTGATCCAGGCCGTGGTCGAGTCGGCCCTGCTCGGCGACAAGGGCGCCCGGCTCGTCGTACCCGACGAACTCGACGCGTTCACCTTCCTGTTCTCCGAGTCCGCGGGCCGCGCCGTCGTCGCGATTCCGCGCTCCGAGGAGCTCCGCTTCAACGACATGTGCGGCGCGCGCGGCCTGCCGGCCACCCGCATCGGTGTCGTCGACGGGTCCGCTTCGGACGCGGTGGTCGAGGTGCAGGGCGAGTTCACGCTCACCCTGTCCGAGCTGCGCACGGCACACGAGGACACGATCCCGGCGCTGCTCGCGTAAGGCTCCGCCTGGGTGACGGGTGGGGTCGCGCTTCGTCCGCGGGCCGGTGGGGGCCGGTCGCGCAGTTCCCCGCGCCCCTTGAGGGGTTGGGGCGGTGTGTCGGGCGCGCGTGGTCTGTGGCTGAGCGCGCAGTTCCCCGCGCCCCTGAAAGCGGGGCTGCGCCCCGGCTTTCGTCCTTTGGGGGCGCGGGGACCTGCACGACACGACCGCCCCCACCGACCCGCTTTTCAGGGGCGCGGGGAACTGCGCGACCAGCCCCCACGGCGCCGCAGCCGACATCGAACCCGTGCCCGGCGCACCGCATAAACTCCCCGCATGCCCCCGGCCAGGAAGCGCACCCGTGCCTACGACCCCGCGAAAACCCGCGCGGCGGTCCTCGCCCAGTTCGGGAACGTACAGGCGGCGGTACGTGACCTGACCCCCGAGCAGCTCGCCGGTCCCGCCGGGCTCGGGGACTGGACCGTACGGGAGCTGGCCGCGCACCTCACCATGGCGCTGGAGGCCGTGAGCCGCGGTCTGGACGGGGACGAGCCCGCCGGGCCCGCGCTCGCCCTGCTCGACTGGCCGGCCACCACCGCCCCGCGGGCCGGCGAGGTCGACGGCGACGTACGGACGCTCGCCGCCGCCGAGCCGGACCTCGACGCGCTGTACGAGCGCACCCGGGTCCGCTTCACCGAACGCCTGCCGGCCGCAGCGGACGGCCGGCTGCTGGTCACGCGCGTGGGCACGATGACCTTGGCCGACTACCTCGTCACCCGTACGGTGGAGCTGGTTGTCCACACCGACGACCTGAACGCGGCAGTGCCGGGCCTTGACGTGCCGTACGACCGCCACGCCCTCGCCACCTGCACCCGCCTGCTCGCCGACGCGCTCGCCGCGCAGGCGCCCGGCGCCTCCACCGAGGTACGCGTACCGCCGTACGCGGTCGTGCAGTGCGTGGCGGGCCCGCGGCACACCCGCGGCACACCGCCCAACGTCGTCGAGACGGACCCGCTGACCTGGATCAGGCTCGCGACCGGGCGTACGCGGTGGCAGGCGGCCCTCGACGACGCGTTGGTCAGCGCGAGCGGAGAGCGCGCCGACCTGGGCGGGCTGCTCCCCCTCATGCGCTGACCCGGATGCTCATGCGCTGACCCGGATGGCCGGGTGAGGGAACCAAGCACCCCACCCGCCCCGTCAAAGCGGCATGCACACGCAACGTCTCAACCTCAGCGCCCTCAGCGTCCTGGCGGTCACCGGACTCCTCGCCACGGCAGCCTGCGGCACGGACAGCGGCGACAGCGGCAAGGACCCCGGTTCCGATTCCGGTTCCGTGTCCAGTTCCGTCGGTACCCGACAGGCGGCAGCCGAGATCATCGGCAAGCAGTGGAACGTGCAGAGCGTGACCGCCGACGGCACGAAACACGACGCCCCGGCCGGCGCGTACATCGAGTTCGCCAAGAACGGCAAGGTCGGCGGCAACTACGGCTGCAACCACTTCGGGGCGAGCGCCACCATCAAGGGCGACACCATCACGGTCGGTGACGACACCGTGAAGACCAAGATGGCCTGTACGACCAAGGGGACGATGGACTTCGAGTCGCGGCTCGGCGCGGCCGTCTCCGACAGCACGATCAAGGCCGAGGTCGACGGCGACAAGCTGACGCTCACCACCGGGGACGGAACCACCGTGAACCTCACCGCCGAGAAACCGGCCGAGCTGTACGGCACGAAATGGAACGTCACGGCCACGGTGCGGGGCGACGCCAAGGGCGGCTCAGCCGTAGCCCTGTCCCCCGAGGCCGAGGGCAGGGCCCACCTCACCTTCGACGAGAAGGGCACCGTCAGCGGGCAGCTCGGCTGCAACCGGGTGACGGCGAAGGCCACGGTCGGCGACGGCACTATCACTCTCGGCACCGCGGGCACCACCCGCAAGATGTGCTCCGATTCACTCATGGACACCGAGCGGTCCCTGCTGAAGCTCTTCGACGGCACGGTGAAGTACCAGCTGAAGGGCAGCAACCTCACGCTGACCAGCGAAAACGGAGCCGGCCTCGAAGCCGTCGCCGGGAAGTGACCCCCGGCGGGCGGCCCCCGCCCACGCCGCTCGGGCACTTCCCCAATTCGGACCAGTGGTCGATCTCGCCTACACTCGGTGGCGTGCCACGTGGTGACGGTCGACTCAGTCATGATCTGCTCCCCGGCGAGAAAGGACCCCAGGACGCTTGCGGCGTCTTCGGAGTCTGGGCTCCCGGTGAAGAGGTCGCCAAGCTCACTTACTTCGGGCTCTACGCCCTCCAGCATCGAGGCCAGGAATCCGCGGGAATCGCGGTCAGCAACGGCTCCAAGGTCCTCGTCTTCAGGGACATGGGCCTCGTGTCCCAGGTCTTCGACGAGGCATCCCTCGGCTCCTTGCTCGGTCATATCGCGGTCGGTCACGCCCGCTACTCGACCACCGGCGCCTCCACCTGGGAGAACGCCCAGCCGACCTTCCGTGCCACCGGGCACGGGACGATCGCGCTCGGCCACAACGGCAACCTCGTCAACACGGCGGAGCTCGCCGGAATGGTCGCCGACCTCCCCAGGCAGGAGGGCCGCACCCCGCGTGTGGCGGCGACCAACGACACCGACCTGCTGACGGCCCTGCTGGCCGCCCAGGTCGACGACGACGGCAAGCCGCTGACCGTGGAAGAGGCCTCCGCCAAGATCCTGCCCCAGGTCAAGGGCGCCTTCTCGCTCGTCTACATGGACGAGGGCACCCTCTACGCCGCCCGTGACCCGCAGGGCATCCGCCCGCTGGTCCTCGGCCGCCTGGAGCGCGGCTGGGTCGTCGCCTCCGAGTCCGCCGCCCTCGACATCTGCGGCGCGGCCTACGTCCGTGAGATCGAGCCGGGCGAGTTCGTCGCCATCGACGAGAACGGACTGCGAACCTCCCGATTCGCGGAAGCGAAGCCCAAGGGCTGCGTCTTCGAGTACGTGTATCTGGCCCGCCCGGACACCGACATCGCCGGCCGGAACGTGTACCTCTCCCGCGTCGAGATGGGCCGCCGGCTCGCGAAGGAAGCTCCGGCCGAGGCCGATCTGGTCATAGCGACCCCGGAGTCCGGCACACCCGCCGCGATCGGCTACGCGGAAGCGTCCGGCATCCCGTTCGGTGCCGGTCTCGTGAAGAACGCGTACGTCGGCCGGACCTTCATCCAGCCTTCACAGACCATCCGCCAGCTGGGCATCAGGCTGAAGCTGAATCCCCTCAAGGAAGTCATCAAGGGCAAGCGCCTGGTCGTGGTCGACGACTCGATCGTGCGCGGCAACACCCAGCGCGCACTGGTGCGGATGCTCCGCGAAGCGGGCGCGGCCGAGATCCACATCCGGATCTCCTCGCCGCCCGTGAAGTGGCCCTGCTTCTTCGGCATAGATTTCGCGACCCGCGCCGAGCTGATCGCCAACGGCATGAGCGTCGACGAGATCGGCACCTCGCTGGGCGCCGACTCCCTCTCGTACATCTCCATCGACGGCATGATCGAGGCCACCACCATCGACAAGCCGAACCTGTGCCGTGCCTGCTTCGACGGCGAGTACCCGATGGACCTCCCGGACCCCGAACTGCTCGGCAAGCAGCTCCTGGAGACCGAGCTGGCCGCGGGTCCCGCGGCCACGGCCGCGGCCGACGCGATCCGTCGCCCGTAGGACGGCTCGGTCACCTCCGCGGCAACATCGCAGCGACACCGCTGTACGACACGAAAGTTCTCACCCTCATGTCTGAGACAACTGGTGCCAGCTACGCAGCAGCGGGCGTCGACATCGAAGCGGGCGACCGTGCGGTCGAGCTGATGAAGGAGTGGGTGAAGAAGACGCAGCGCGCCGAAGTCGCGGGCCTCGGTGGCCTGGGCGGCTTCGCCGGCCTCTTCGACGCCTCCGCCCTCAAGCGGTACGAGCGCCCGCTGCTCGCCTCCGCCACGGACGGCGTGGGCACGAAGGTCGACCTCGCCCGGCAGCTCGGCGTGTACGACACCATCGGCCACGATCTGGTCGCGATGGTCATGGACGACATCGTGGTGTGCGGCGCCGAACCGCTCTTCATGACCGACTACATCTGCGTCGGCAAGGTCCACCCGGAGCGCGTGGCCGCCATCGTGAAGGGCATCGCCGAGGGCTGTGTCCTCGCGGGCTGCGCCCTGGTGGGCGGCGAGACGGCCGAACACCCCGGTCTGCTGGGCCCGGACGACTTCGACGTCGCCGGCGCCGGTACGGGCGTCGTGGAGGCCGACCGGCTCCTGGGCGCGGATCGTATCCGTACGGGTGACGCGGTGATCGCCATGGCGTCCTCCGGCCTTCACTCGAACGGGTACTCGCTCGTCCGGCACGTCCTGTTCGACCGGGCGGAGCTGAAGCTGGACCAGCACGTCGCGGAGTTCGGCCGCACGCTCGGCGAGGAACTCCTGGAGCCCACCAAGATCTACTCGCTGGACTGCCTGGCGCTGACCCGAACGGTCGACGTGCACGCGTACTCGCACGTCACGGGCGGCGGACTCGCGGCCAACCTGGCCCGGGTGATCCCGGACGGGCTGCACGCGATCGTCGACCGCGCCACCTGGACGCCGGCCCCCGTCTTCGACCTCGTCGGCACCACCGGCCGGGTCGAGCGACTGGAACTGGAGAAGACGCTGAACATGGGCGTGGGCATGATCGCGATCGTCCCGGAGGATTCCGCGGACGCGGCACTCGCCACGCTCGCCGACCGCGGCGTAGAGGCCTGGATCGCAGGCGAGATCACCGACCGAGGCACCCACGAAACGGGCGCGGCCCTGATCAACGACTATGCCCCGCGCCCTTAGAGGCACGGGGAACTGCGCGACCAGCCACAACGAACCCGCACCCGTCCCCACGACAGGCAGCGTGATCCCTGCTCTCCCGCGGAGCGAGACGCGCGAAACCCGGTCCGGCGAACCCGCTCCGGACCGGGTGAAGCGCAGCTAAAACGACAAGCGCAACAGATGCGTCAAGCGCCGCGGCGTTGAGACGTGGGACCGGACTCGTCGTCCTGGTCCTCGTCATCGTTATAAAGATCCGCGTACTGGGCGTACGGGTCGTCTTTTTCCTCGTCGTCGTCCTCGAACGGCTCGCCATTCGGCGGCTGTTGCGAAGTCGAAGCGCCCAGCTCATTGGCCAGACGCGAGAGATCAGTCCCGCCGCTGCTGTACTTCAGCTGGCGGGCGACCTTCGTCTGCTTGGCCTTTGCCCGGCCGCGCCCCATGGCTCGACCCCCTCGGATACGGGGCTCGACGGCCCCAGAGTCTTGACACGCGTTCATGATCGGGAACGGTCTCTCCGCGGAGAGACCGGTCCGTAGGGCTTCCACGGTACCTGAGCCCACGCCCATCCGGTACGTCGCCCGCAGGACGTGCCTGTGCCCAGAACCCGCGAGGTGCCCTTTCCCCGCTGGTCAACCGCGATTTTAACCTCTTCTCGGAGAGCGACCCGCCGACGAACGTGAGAGTTCTCTCCCCCACCCGCCGACGGGTACCCCGGGGGCCCTTCCGGACGGCCTTCGGGCGGCCTGTGGACAGTCTCCGATCGGGTTCCGAACGTCAGGGACGGCGGGCCTCCGCCATGCGGTGCTCGGCGATCCGGTCGGCCGCGGCGGCCGGCGGAATCCCGTCCTCCTTAGCACGAGCGAATATGGCAAGCGTGGTGTCGAAGATCTTCGCGGCCTTCGTCCGGCACCGCTCGAAGTCGAAGCCGTGCAGTTCGTCGGCGACCTGGATGACACCGCCCGCGTTCACCACGTAGTCCGGCGCGTAGAGGATTCCGCGGTCGGAGAGGTCCTTCTCCACACCCGCGTGCTCCAGCTGGTTGTTGGCCGCGCCGCAGACGATCCTGGCGGTCAGCTCGGCCACCGATTCGTCGTTCAGGGCGCCGCCGAGCGCGCACGGGGCGTAGATGTCGAGCCCCTCGATCCGGATCAGCCGCTCGGTGTCCGCGACGACTCCCACGGCGGGGTTCTTGTCGGCGATGCGCCACACGGCGTCCTGGCGTACGTCCGTGATCACGACCTGGGCGCCGTCCTCCAGCAGATGCTCCACCAGGTGGTGCCCGACCTTGCCGACGCCCGCGACGCCGACCGTGCGGCCGCGCAGCGTCGGGTCGCCCCACAGGTGCTGGGCGGAGGCCCGCATGCCCTGGAAGACGCCGAAGGCCGTCAGGACGGACGAGTCGCCCGCACCGCCGTTCTCGGGGGAACGCCCGGTCGTCCAGCGGCACTCGCGCGCCACGACGTCCATGTCGGCCACGTAGGTGCCGACGTCGCAGGCGGTCACGTACCGCCCGCCGAGCGAGGCCACGCACCGGCCGTACGCGAGCAGCAGGTCCTCGGTCTTGATCTGCTCGGGGTCGCCGATGATCACGGCCTTGCCGCCACCGTGGTCGAGCCCGGCCATGGCGTTCTTGTACGACATCCCGCGGGAGAGGTTCAGCGCGTCGGTGACCGCCGCCGCCTCGCTCGCGTACGGGTAGAAGCGGGTGCCGCCGAGGGCCGGGCCCAGGGCGGTCGAGTGGATGGCGATGACGGCCTTGAGGCCGGTGGCTCGGTCCTGACAGAGCACTACTTGCTCATGGCCGCCCTGATCCGACCGGAACAGGGTGTGCAGTACGTCGTCAGGGCTGCCGGTCACGTCGGTCACGGTGGTGACTCCCAGGTACATAGCGGCGGGTCGGAGCGGCCCTCGTGCGGGTGGCGGGGGTCCGCGTGGCACGAGATTAGAGCCTGTACGGGACCGCCATCGGCGCAGTGGTCAGGATCACCCTCTCCCGGAGTACGGTCGCAGGGGGCAGTGGGAGGATTTGCCGTGGTTTCCCGTCCGCCCGTACGCGGAAGCCGTAGCGGAAGTCGTACTCGTACGCGGCCGCCGGGGTGTTCAGCGGTTTTCCACCGGGTCGGCTGGGGAGGGAGCAAGCGTGCCCAAGGTGTCCTCTCTGATCGTCCCGTATGCGTCCTATCTCCGGGTGTACGAACCGCTGGCGGCCTTCCCGGAGCCGGAGCGCGGCCACTGGGCCCGCTACGCGCGCCGCCCCGACCGTCCCTCGTACCAGGACGAACTCCGCCGTTCGCTGGCCGACCTGCTGCCCGTGCCGCCGGTCCCGGTGCCGGTGCACGAGAGCGGCGACGCGTTCGTCGCGGACGTGGACGGCGTGCTGTGCGTGTGCCCCTGGCGGACCCGGCTGCGCGGCTGGGAGGCGCTCGACGACCTGGCGGAGCAGCTGCCGGCGCCCGTCCTGGACGCGGCACTGCCGGAGCTCGTACGCCGTCAGGCCGCCCAGGACTACGAGCGCTGGCTGGCCCGCAACCCCGACGCCCGGCCCTGGATCCGCACCTCGACCTGGCAGGTCCCGCTGAACTGGTTCGTGCTCGTCTCGGACGAGGAGCGCGAGTACGACAAGGGCGCCGGGTCCGAGGGCGGTGCGCGGGCCGGCGAGGACGCGCCCGTGCTCCGCTACCGCACGCCGATGGTGCAGGCGCGGCGGCGGGTGGCGCGGGGCCTGCGGACGCTGCGGGACACCCTCGACGAGGGGCCGCTCATCGACGGCCTGCTGGACGTGGGGCGCTGGCTGGAGGAGTTCCATCCGCGCTCGCTGGTGGAGCTGGACTACGGCGGCCTCGTACACGTCCTGCCCGCCGGGGAGCTCGACGGCGACCACTCCGCCGCGGATGTCGCCGAGGGCATCGAGGCGCTGCGCACGGGCGACGGGCCCGGTGCGGGGGAGGCGTACGGTCGGCTGGTCGAACGGTGGCGGTCCGTCCGGGACCGTCGTTCGGCGAACTGAGGCCGTGGGACTGCCCTTTCGGCGCGGGCCGTCCCTGACCGTTCCTGTCTGTCACCGGTACGGGACAGGACGTAAGGCCCGATCCGGGTCGTACAGGGCAAGCGTGACGGACAGCACTAACGCGGACCTTGCGTCTAACGCCCCTCCTCATGCCAAAATAGGACAAGGAGTCCGGGGAGGACTCCATCTGCTCACGTATGGGTGGAATCTCAGCATTGCGCGCTATGGGGGGTCTCGTGGCAGGTCTCGTGACTCCTGATCGTCCTGTGACTGATCGTCACAGCGGCGTGACTGTCCGCTATGGCATGGTCCATCGGCTTCCGTCGCTGATGAACACCTGGGAGGGCAATTCCATCGGTTTGGCCGACGCGGCTGGACGGATGGTGTAGTTGTAGTGCCGAGGACAAGCCGTTCGTCCTATAACCGACTCGACCCGCATCCGCCATTTCGGGCAACGCGGGTCAAGGTGCAGAATTTAGAGGAAAGAACCGAGATGGTTCGGTTCTCCCGAGGAGGCCGCTCATGACCGCTCGCACCCCTGATGCCGAGCCGCTGCTGACCCCGGCTGAGGTCGCCACGATGTTCCGCGTGGACCCTAAGACGGTCACGCGGTGGGCGAAGGCCGGCAAGCTCACATCGATCCGCACGCTTGGAGGGCATCGCCGTTACCGCGAAGCCGAGGTCCGCGCTCTGCTCGCGGGCATTCCGCAGCAGCGCAGCGAAGCCTGAACAACAACTGCATAGCAGGGTATTTCGGCAGTTCCCCCAACTTGTCGGCAAGCCCTGACCCAAGCTCCAAGCGACGCGGATCCCGCCCCAACGGGGTCCACGCCCGAGCAGGAACCACAAGCAACGTGGGTGCGTCGTAGATCGCGCTGGACTCCGCCGAGTCCAGCGCGATCTTTTTTGTGCGCTGGTCGCGGGCCGTGTGCCCCTACACGGTCGGTCTGTGAGCGGCCTTGTCGCAGTCTGGGAGAGGTTGTCGGATCAGCTGTGAGTCGCCCCGGGGTGGAGTGCAATTGCACATATTAAATTGTCCAGTTGTGAGTGAGGGGTAAATTCCGCAGGTTTGAAAACTTATGCGGTGACACCCGTCACATGTCCTGGTCCTTGTGACGCGTGGTGTACCTGCGCTAAAGGGTTCGGCGCATCTAAGGGTGGGCCGGGGGCAGTTGGTGTGCCGGCGGTCGCTCACGCCGGGGAGGGACCGCTGTCCTCCGCCGCGGCCTCCAGGTCCTCCGGGCCCCCTTCCGAGGCCAGTCGCAGGAGCCGGTGGCAGATCGGACAGTGCCTTGTCCGGTGGGGGTGCCCGGAGGCGGCGGACAGGTGTGCGCGGAGGAGGGCTCGTGTCTCATGTCGGGCTGTCGCCGTCATGGTCACCTCCGGTGGGGGTGGGGTCCTGGTTTCTAGGTACTTGTGGAATGTGACTGCGTCAAGCCCGCGGTGGGGCTGCGCGGGCTTGACGCAGTCACA
>NZ_LIPP01000314.1 GCF_001418335.1 Streptomyces aurantiacus
GGCACCGGCCGAGGAGGCGCACGCGCGGCGCACGATGATCGGCCGCAGCGCGGAGGAGGTCGACCATGCGCCGCCTCGGCCGGTGCCCCGGGCGGCAGGGTGCCGTCGTCCTCGAAGCCCCCCACGAAGTCGCCCTCGGCGAACGGCACGTGCGAGGAGGGCGCCTCCAAGGGGGCGGCCTCTTCCGGCGCCGGAGACGCCTCGGAGGCGGGCGGTTCCTCCGGCGACGGAGCTGGAGCTGGAGCTGGAGACTGCGCCGTCTCCGGCTCCTGCTCCTGCTCCGGCTCCGTCGCCAGGCGTTCCGCGAAGCGGTTCAACAGCCGGGTCGCCGCCGCCACCACCTCGTCCGCCGGCAGCGCGGCGATGCGCCCGTCGGCCGAGGCCGTACCGGTGAAGCGGAGCGTCGAGCCATCCTCCGCCGGCCGAAGGGCCAGGACGAGGGCGAGCTGCACCACCCCGGTGCCACGGGCCTCCGTGGCGTCGGCCTCGACGGAGTACGTACCGTCGTCCCGTGCGGAGACACCGAGCGTGCCGCGGTAGGTGACGGAGTGCCCGCCGACCCGTACCTTCAGGCGCCCGGAGACGGGCGCCGTCCCCGCGTCCTGCTGGAGGCCGGGCACCGCCCGGGCCACCCGCGCGGGATCGGCGAGAGCCTCGCGCAGACGCTCGACGGGAACCGGAACGAACACCTCATGCTCCATGTCGGCCGAGCCTACCCAGCACCACCCGTACCGCACCCGTACATGCCGGGATTCCCCCGAACCCACGCGCAGACGGACCGCAGAGGGACCGCGGACGGCCTCAGTCGGCGTACCGCGGATGCACGAGCGTGGAGGGCGGAAGACCCCGCAGCCGGGTGCGCTCCGCGGCGCGGGCGCCCGCCTGGAGGGACGGTACGCGGGGCGCCCCCGCCGCCGTCCCCAGGTGGGGCGTAGCGCGCGAAGCGAGCACGTACCCCCAGTCGTGCGGAACCCGCGACCCGCCCGCCACGTCACCCACCACGTCACCCGTCACGTCACCCGTCGCGTCCCGGCCGCCGACCGAGTACGGCACGGTCCGCAGCCCGGCCGCCCGTACCGTCGCGTCGACGGTCCAGAAGGCCCGCGGCCGTGACGCGACGGGCCCGGCGTGCACGACGAGCCGCCCGCCGCCGTCGAGGACCCCGCGGGCGAGGCCGTAGAACTCCTGCGAGTACAGCTTCGTACTGGACGTGTTCTCGGGGTCCGGCAGGTCGCAGAGCACGACGTCGTACGCGTGACGCGGAGCCTGCCGCAGCCAGCCGAACGCGTCCGCCGCCACGACACGCACCCGCGGATCGCGGTACGCGTGGCCGTTCAGCGCGGACAGCGCCGGATCGGTGCGCGCCAACTCCACGAACCGCGCGTCGAGTTCGACGACGTCGACACGCCGTACGCCCGGATGGCGCAGCACCTCGCGCACGGCGAGCCCGTCGCCGCCGCCGAGGACGAGCACGCGCGCGTGCGGGCCGTTCATCGCGGGGTGGACGAGCGCTTCGTGGTAGCGGCGTTCGTCGCTGCCGCTGACCCTCAGCCGCCCGTCGAGGTAGAGGCCGAGACGGCGGCCGTCCGTGCCGCCGGTGAGGACGACGTCCTGGACGTCGGTGTGCAGCGCCACCCGGACGTCCCTGCCGTACATCGCGTGTCGCGCGGCCCGTTCGAAGTCGTCGACGAGGACGGCGGCCGAGGCGAGCAGCGCGAGCACGAGGAGGTTGGCGACGACCAGCAGCCGGCGACCGCGCCGGGTCAGGTCCTGCCGGAACAGGCCGAGGACGAGCGCGCCGCCCGCGATCGCGTTGACCGTCCCGGTGATCAGCGTCGCGCTCAACTGGCCGAGCAGCGGCAGGAGAAGGAAGGGAAAGGCGAGCCCGCCGGCCAGGGCGCCGACATAGTCCGCGGCGAACAGGTCGGCGACCGCGCCGCCCGCGTCCTGCCTGCGCACGCGCTGGATCAGCTCCATCAGCAGGGGGATCTCGGCACCGATGAGCAGGCCGATGGCGAGGGAGAAGACGACGAGGAGGCAACTGGGGCCGTCGGCCCAGGCGCCGCCCCAGTCACCGGTCCAGGCGAACACGGCGTACAGGGCCATCGCGCTGCAGCCGCCGACGAGGGCGAGCAGGGTCTCGACGGCGGCGAAGCCGGCCGCGGCGCGGCAGCGCAGCCGTTTGGCGAGGAGCGAGCCGATGCCCATCGCGAAGATCATCACGGACAGGACGACGGAGGCCTGGGTGACGGAGTCGCCGATCAAGTACGAGGCGAGGGCGACCAGTTCCAGTTCGTACACGAGTCCGCAGGCCGCGCAGACGAACACACCGGCGAGGACGAGGAACCGCCCGGTGGTGGGCCTGACCGGCAGACGCGCCTGGCCCGCCCCGCTGCGGGGCGGCAGGGCCGTACCGGGCGGGGCGGCGGGGGCGTGCGGCTCGATCACCCAGGGAACGGTACGTCACCGCTTCACTGCGTCCTGTCACCCACACGTGTGGAAATCTCGTGTTCCACGCATACTTTGGCCAGGATGGGGACGCCCCGTGAGCGGGCTCGTCGGGTGCAGCTCATCGGATGCGGCTCGTCGGGTGCGGCTCATCGGGTGCGGTCCGGCCCTTGTGCCGTGGCAGGATCTAGACGCACTGAGCCGCAGCGGGAATCCGGACTCCAACCCGCGTGCGGGTGGCGACCAGTTGGCCGTCCTGTGGATAGGCATGCCAGGTACGCCAGTGCACTTGGCCCTCGTGGCGCTGCGCGAGCATCGCGGTGAAGGCGTGCGGGCTGCCGGGGAAGACCCCCGCCAGTCCGTTCGGATGGTCGGCGACGAGGGCGAGCAGTTCTTGGGCCCGTCCGGCGAAGGACCCGTGCGACAGCGTCTCCACGCGCGCGGCGAACTCGTACTCCCAGTCGCCCACCCGCTTGGCGACGCCGAGCGGCAACGGCGTGCTGCTGCCCGCGATGCAGGCGACGGTCTCCGAACAACTGCCCCGCTCCTCTTCCAGGAGCACTTGGTGGGACGCGCCGAGCAGCCTCAACTGCAGTTTCGCGTCGGGCAGTTCGATGTCAAGTGTGGCGAGCGCGGGCAGCGGTTCCCGTCCGAGGACCCAGGCGAGGTCGGCTGCGCGCGTGTCGGTGTAGGCGGTGTTGAGGGTTGTGAGCATGGGTCGGCTCCACTGCACGCAAGGGTGGGGTCGGTCCGTCGCACCCCGGTCGACGCCGGGCGGTCATCGGGCCCGGTCGGCCAGGTCAGAAGGAATCTCCGGGGTCTGCGTCGGCGATACGAGGGAATCATGAACGGCGCGTCCGCCACAGCGTTTTTACCCATCTTCGTAGGGTTTCCATCCCACAGGGGGCTTCACAGCTCACCTGTTCAATCAGAACGTGCGCCCTTAGTTCACGCGTACGCCTTCACGCCCCCCGTCTGCCCCCGTCACCAACAGGCAAGCGCCCGCCGGGGAATGTCCCCAGCGGGCGCTCATGGTGCCGGACGGTCCGGACGCGGTCCCCGGTCCGGAGCTCAGCTGCCCCGTGTCAGCTGCCTCCGTGTCGGCTGCCCCTGTCAGCCGCCCCCTCCGCCGCACCCGCCTCCGCCACCACCGCAGGAGGAGCCGCCTCCGCAGGACGAGCCACCTCCGCACGAGGAGCTGCCCGACGAACAGCCGTTCCCGCTCCCGCCCCCGCTGCCACTGCTGCCCGAGCCGTTGGCCCACCAGCTGCGCCTGGAGCGACCCGCCCGCCTCCTGCTACGGCCCGAAGCCCTCACCGCCAGGCTCGCGACGACCGCTGCACCGAACACCGCCAGGATGATGCCGCTGATCATGGCGTCACCCTCCTTCCGTTCCCCCGAAGCGGCCCCCCGTGGGCTCTGCTTCTTGTTTCTTTTCCTTGTGTTGCTGGGGGATGCCCGCCCGTCTCACGGGCCAAAGCAGAGTTGAGCAACTCCAGAGGTTGAGCGCAGGATGGCGGGCATGACCTCCAGCGCACGCCGTCCTCTCCTCAACCGCCGTCTCGCCGAGTTCGGCACGACGATCTTCGCCGAGATGTCGGCCCTCGCCCTGAGTACCGGCTCGATCAACCTCGGCCAGGGCTTTCCCGACACGGACGGCCCCGAGGTGATCCGGGAGGCGGCCGTACGGGCGCTGCGCGACGGCCGCGGCAACCAGTACCCGCCAGGCCCTGGCATCCCCGAGCTGCGGACGGCGATCGCCGCGCACCAGGAGCGCCGGTACGGCCTGACGTACGCCCCCGACACCGAGGTCCTGGTCACGGCGGGCGCGACGGAGGCCATCGCGGCCACCCTGCTCGCCCTGCTGGAGCCCGGCGACGAGGTGATCGCCCTGGAGCCGTACTACGACTCGTACGCGGCCTGCATCGCGATGGCGGGCGGTACCCGCGTGCCGGTCACCCTGCGGCCGCACGAGGAGACCCGTGACGGGGCCGTGCACCGGCGCTTCCGGCTGGACCTGGACGAACTGCGCGACGCGGTCACGGACAACACGCGGCTGCTGCTGATCAACACCCCGCACAACCCGACCGGCACCGTCCTCACCCGTGCGGAGCTCACCGCGATCGCCGAGCTGGCCGTGGAGCGGGACCTGCTGGTGGTCACGGACGAGGTGTACGAACACCTGGTCTTCGGCGAGGCCGAACACATCCCGCTCGCGACCCTGCCCGGCATGCGCGGGCGCACGGTCACCATCGGCTCGGCGGGCAAGTCGTTCTCGTTCACCGGCTGGAAGGTCGGCTGGGTGACGGCGGCGCCCGAGCTGGTGACGGCGGTGCGCTCGGCGAAGCAGTTCCTCACGTACGTGTCCTCGGGGCCCTTCCAGTACGCGGTCGCCGAGGCGCTGGCGCTGCCCGACACCTACTTCCAGGCCTTCGGCGCGGACATGCTGGCCAAGCGGGACCTGCTGAGCGCGGGGCTCACGGAGGCGGGCTTCAAGGTGTTCCAGCCGGCCGGGACGTACTTCGTCACCACCGACATCCGGCCGCTGGGCGAGAACGACGGCTTCGCCTTCTGCCGGGCCCTGCCGGAGCGGGCCGGCGTGGTCGCGATCCCGAACGCGGTCTTCTACGACCACCGGGAGGCCGGGGCCCCCTTCGTCCGCTTCGCGTTCTGCAAGAAGACGTCAGTACTGGAGGAAGCGGTGAGCCGCCTCAAGACGCTCGCCGGCTGAGCCGGGCGGACAGCGGAGCGGAGCACGGGCGGCCGGGCCGAAGGAGCTGCTCGGCCCCGCTGACACGGCGCGTCGCAGGCGAAGCTCGCGCCGATCACTCGTCCTTGGGCGGGCTGACCCGAGCCCGAGAGGGACCGGCCCGTCAGGGCCAGGTGCGGTCGATGCGGTGGCCCGTCAGGGCCAGGTGCGGGCAATGCGGTCGTGCCGCACGGCGTACGCCGCCGGACCGCCCTTCTCGACGGCCCGGTGGATCGCGTCGCGGCGTACGGCGAGCCGCTCCACCATCTCGGCGCTGGGGAGCTGCTGGTTGTCCAGGTAGAACAGCACCGCCTCGCGCTCCAGGACGGGCCGGATCTCCAGATCCCGGGTCGGCGATCCACTCCTCGTCCGGCACATCCTGACCGTCGTCCGGAAAGACGTCCCCGATGCGGTGAACGGTCCAGCCGCATGCCCTCAGCCCTTCCGCGACCCGACGCCCGAGGTTCCGGTCGAGGAAGAACTCAGGCGGCAAGATGCACCACTGCTCGGCAGAGGGCATCCACCTGCTCGGGTGTCATGTCGTAGTCGTACGCGATGTCCTCGACGGACTCCCCCGCCTCCCACAGGTCGGTGATGGCCCGGACCGCGACGCGGTTGGCGGCCACCACGGGGAGACCGTGGCCGAACCTCGGGTCGATCACGACGGGGACGGAGTCCGGGTACTGCCTCATCCGCAGACTGGAGGGAAAGTCGTCATCCGGTTCCCAAGTGAGGTAGCGGAGATAGTCGGAGACCACTTCGTGGATGGGGACCTGGCCGTCGCGTGCTCTGCGGAGGTCTCCCCAACCGTGCTCGACGAAGATGTCCACGCCGTCCGTCGCAATCCGTCTGGACACAAGGCCGTACGGGGTGTCGAAGGCATCCCGTACAGCGGCAGCCGCCTCCCTGATCTCGCTCATGCGCAGCCCCAGGGAGCGCAGAGAACGAAGGACGTGCGCCTCGGCCACCGCGATGAACGGCACCGAAGGCTGCCCCTTCCGCACCGGCTCCACCTGATGGACCAGTGGTGCCCCGGCGGCCCGGCCCTTCAGCCACGAGGTGAGAGTCGACTGCGGGATCTCAAGGTAGGAGGCCGTCTCCACGGGCGTCAGAAGCCCCTCCTGGAACCTGTCGACCATGCCCCACCTCCTCTTGGCAGCGGATTTCGCATCGTGCCACATCGAGCCTCCCACCTGCGGGTGGACCTCGCACCAAGTCATTGGCTCAGCCGGCCGCACGGAGTTGGTCCCGGGCGCGGCAGTCCCGGCAGCGGCCGGGTTGCGTCGGGCGGAACCCCCGGTCACAGCCGTCGCAGTTCTGCATGGGTACGACCGCCGGACGTGCGGAGGGTTCCGCGGCTCGGGCCGGTACGGGCAGGGCCAGGGGTGTTTCCTTGAGCCGGTAGGCGAGGATGCCGGCCGGTCGGGTCAGAAACTGGTCCGGGAGCCGTGCGGTGAGGTGGTCCGTGATGTGTGTGGGCAGAAGGCCTGCCGCGAGCCATCGAGTGACGGCCGGGGCGAGGCGGGCTGCCTCCCGCGCGGACAGGATCAGCCGTGGGTCGACCCGGCGCAGCGCGGCGAGTACGGCGACGGCCCGCGGGTCGGCCTCGGAGAGCGGGACCGGTGCCTCCGTCTCTGCCTGTACGGGCTCGGCGACCGTTTCCTCCGCGGACGCGGACGCGGACGCGGACGCAGGCTCGGAAGCCGCGGAGGTGACCTCAGCGATGGCAGCCTGCCTTCGGGACCGACGCGGCTGCGGCGGCTCGGGAGGCCCGTCCGGTCCGGGTCCCGGTTGTGGTCCGCCGCCGGGGACCTCGTGGAAGTACGTCCGGGTACGGATCTGCCCGGTGGACAGCCGCTCGCGGCGGCGTTCCAAGTAGCCCGCATGCTCAAGTTCTTTGAGGGCTCGCGAGATCAGGATCTCGCCCTCGGTGAAGTGCTCGCACAGGGCGGTGATGCTCACGGGTGTGCCGTCGGGCAGCGAGAGGATGTACGCGGCGACG
>NZ_LIPP01000315.1 GCF_001418335.1 Streptomyces aurantiacus
CATGGTGCACCCCACCGGGCGCGCCCGGTGCCGCGGGTGGTACGCCGCCCGGTGGGGTGCACCATGCGGAGACCATGCTGGCCGGTCCGCCGGTCGGCGGTCCGGGGGCGACCCCTCCGCCGCCGCCCGCCCCGGGCGCACCCGGTATGCCTCCCGGGGCCCCCGGTATGCCGCCGCCGGCACCGCATGTGCCCGGCCGGCAGCCCTTCCCGGGTCAGCAGCAGCCCTTCCCCGGTCAGCCGATGCCGGGTCAGCCGATGCCGGGTCAGCCCATGCCCGGCCAGCAGCCTCCGGCCTACGGGTACCCGCAGCAGGCCCCGCCCACGGTCGGTCCGGGCTATCAGGCGGTGCTGCGCTACCGCGCCCAGGACGGCAGCGAGCAGCAGGTGATCCGGCGGTCCGCGCCGGGCACCCCGCACCCGGAGTGGCAGATCCTGCATGAGCTGCGGGCGATGAACGTGCCGCCGCAGCAGGTCCTTGAGCTGCACACGGAGCTTGAGTCCTGTGAGCTGCCGGGCGCGTACTGCGCGCGGATGATCCGGGAGACCTGGCCGCAGGCGCGGATCACGAGCATCGCCTCGTACGGCACCGACCACGCGAGCCGTCAGCAGGGCATGGCCCAACTGCTCGCGCACCAGGGTGAGTTGCACCAGGTCGCGGACGGTCCTGCGCGGCCGGGACCGGTCCGGGCGCCGTTGCCGCCGGTGCAGTCCGCGCCGCCGGTCCCGCCGGAGGCGATCGCGCAGGAGCTGGCGGGGGCGTTCGGTCCCGGCGTGTTCCGGTTCGACCAGGCGGCGGTGTCCCGGCAGGGCGTGCCGCCGATCGTGGCGCACACGCTGGTGGTGGCCGGGCTGCCGGTCGACATGAATCCGTTCTTCTGGGCGCAGGCCCAGCCGGGCCGTCCGGTGCCGACGCTCGCCGAACTGGCGCAGGAGCGGGGCGTGCAGCCGGGCGCGGACGCGGGTTCGTACCTCGTCATGGGCAGTGACTTCGGCAAGGCGGTCTGTGTCCAGTACGGGACCGCGAACATCGTGGCCGTGCCCGTGGAGGCGGGGCCCGGCGGTGCTCCCGTACCGCCGCAGTTCGTGAACACGGGGCTGCCCGAGTTCGCGCGCAGCCTCGCGCTGCTCGGCCGTATGTGGCGGCTGCGCTTCGGGCTCAACCAGGAGCAGGCGGGGCGCTGGACCGTCGACTTCCAGGCGCAGTTGGCCGCGATCGATCCGGCGGCCCTCGGGTCGCCGGAGAGCTGGTGGTCGGTACTGCTGGAGCAGATGTGGGACGGCCTGCTCTGACCTGATCCTCCTGATCCTCCACCTGATCCAGTTCAGTCCCTGATCCGCCAGGAACCGGGCCCCGCCGATGGAATGCGCGGAGTGTCGCGTTATGAACACTTCCGCCTGATCCACCAGGATGTGCGGCACATCATGGTGTACGTCGTGCGCCATGGTCGTACGTCGTGGCCGTACGCGTGGTCGTACGTCGGAGAGGGGATTCGAGGATGGGCAGCGCGTCGGTGTCGTCTCAGGGCTTCGAGGCCGTACGGGGGCGTGGTTACCGTCCCGAACAGGTCGACGCCCATGTTGCGGCGCTCTCGGCGGGGCGTGACGCCGCGTGGGAGCGGGCCGCCCGGCTGACCGTGCTGGCCAGGGAGATGGAGGCCGAGGCGGTGCGGCTGGGCGAGGTCGTGACGGGGCTGACCCCTCAGACGTACGAGATGCTCGGCGACCGGGCCCGGCGGCTCTTCGAGCTGGGTGAGGAGGAGGCCGCGACGGTGCGCGAGGGCGCGCGGCAAGCGGCGCGCCAGGTCGTGGAGGAGGCGCGGGCGGCTGCCGAGCGGGTGCGCGAGGCCGCGCGGGCGGACGCCGACGAGGTGCGCGGCGAGGCCGACGAGTGGGCCCGGCAGCTGCTGCTCGCCGCGCAGGCGGAGGCCGATGAGATGCGGGTCTCCGCGCGGCGCGAGGTGAAGGAGGGGCGTAGTGCGGCGCTGGCCGCGCTGCGCGAGACGCGGTGGCGCGGCGAGCTGCTCGTCGCCGAGCAGGAGAAGGAGCACGCCGAGCGCTGGGAGAGGGCCGGGCGCGAGGCGGCCGAGCGGGAGACCGCGTTCGACGCGCGCCACGAGGAACTCGTCGCGCGCGCCGAGGAGAGCGTGGCCGAGGCGGGGCGGGACCTGGCCGAGGCCCAGGAGTCGACCCGCCACCTGCTGGAGGACGCGGACGCCCGCGCCACCGAACTCCTCGCCGAGGCCCGGGTCGTGGAGGAGCGCCTCGCCCGCGAGACGGAACGGGTCCTGCGTGAGCACAGCGAGCAGTGGGACGCCGTACAGGCCCACATGGACCATGTGCGCAGCAGCCTCGCGGCGCTGACGGGGCGGGCGGCGGCGGAGTAACGCATCGCGGCCGGCAGTTCTGTTCAGTACTCGCTACTCGCTACTCGGTACAGCTTCTCAGTCGCCGGGGTTCTTCAGTACGGGGAAGCGGCGGGGGGCCACGAACAGCAGGACCAGGAAGGCGACGGCGGCGGCGCAGGCCGCGCCGAAGTAGACGGTGTGGACCGCGTCCGCGACCGCCCGGCGTACGTGTTCCGCGGGCGCGCCCGATTCCAGGGACGTGGTCACCGAGTCCAGGTCGGCGGCGCCGCCCAGCCGGGAGGCCAGTACGCCGTTCGCGACCGCGCCGAACACGGCGGCCCCGATCGTCTGGCCGGTCTGGCGGCAGAAGAGGACGGAGGCGGTGGCCGTGCCGCGTTCCGCCCAGTCGACGCTCGACTGGACGCCGATGATCAGGGGGAGTTGGAAGAGTCCCAGCGCGCCGCCGAGGAGGAGCATCAGGACGGTGGGCTGCCAGGCCTCGCCGGGGTAGGGCAGGAAGGGGAAGGCGAGCAGGATCAGGGTGGCCGTGCCGATGCCGAGCATCGCGGTGTTGCGGAAGCCGATGCGCCGGTAGACGTGCTGGCTGAGGGCCGCCGACACCGGCCAGCTCAACGTCCATACGGAGAGTACGAATCCGGCGGCGATCGGGGCCAGACCGAGCACCGCCTGCGCGTACGTGGGCAGGAAGACCGTCGGGGCGACCATGAGCAGGCCCAGGGCGCCGAGCGCCAGGTTCACGGCGGCGATGGTGCGGCGGCGCCAGACCCAGCCGGGGATGATCGGTTCGGCCGCCCGTCGTTCGACGCGTACGAGGACGGCTATGAGCCCGAGTCCCGTGCAGAACAGGGCGATCGAGGGCGGCGACAGCCAGGGCCAGGCCACCCCGCCCTGCACCAGGGCCATGAGGAGTACGCCGCCGCAGGCGAAGACGGTGAGCGCGCCCGCCCAGTCGATGCGGGGCGGGCGCGTCGGGGCGGCCCGTTCGGGCTCGTGGAGGTGGCGGATCAGGAGCCAGAGGGCGACCGCGCCGAGCGGCAGGTTGACGAGGAAGATCCAGCGCCAGTCGGCGTACGTGGCGATCACCCCGCCGAGCGCCGGGCCCGCGACCGCCGAAGTGGCCCACACCGTGGACAGCTTGGCCTGGATCTTGGGGCGTTGCTCCAGCGGGTAGAGGTCGGCGGCGAGTGTCTGGACCGTGCCCTGGAGGGCGCCGCCGCCGAGGCCCTGGACGATACGGAACGCGATGAGTGCGGCCATGTTCCAGGCGAGCGCGCAGAGCAGGGAACCGAGGAGGAAGAGGACCGAGCCGGCGATCAGCACCGGTTTGCGGCCGAAGGTGTCGGAGAGCTTGCCGTAGACGGGCAGGGTGACGGTCACGGCGAGCAGATAGCCGGAGAAGAGCCACGAGAAGACGGAGAAGCCGCCGAGGTCGCCGACGATCTGCGGGACGGCGGTCGACACGATCGTGGAGTCGAGCGCGGCCAGCCCCATGCAGAGCATGAGGGAGGCGACGACGGCCCGGCGTCCGGGAGGGGCCGGGGGGCGGTCCGCCGTCGCCTTCCGTATGCCGGGTGTACCGGGTATGCCGGGTGTCCCGCTGTCCACCGGATGCCTCCCTGAGCTCCGGGAACCTGAGCCGTTGTCCCGTGTCTGCCTGTGTCTGCCTGCCGTTGGACACTCTCCCACTTGGGTCTCGTGGCACGGGAGGGCGCACTCCAGCACGCTCAGGGGTGGAGGCGATCCCTGAGTGGGGCTCCACCGGTGGGTGGAGAACCCCTAGGGGGACCTCCGTACTACGGCTCGGGGAGGGTTCGTACCGACGGAGGACGAGACGGTACGCGGGTCGTCCTTAACCTGGCTTTATGCCGCTGAGGGCGGTGACCCGCACCTTCGGGGGTGGGGTTTTCCCCAGCAAGAGACTGCGCTGGGCACCAGCGCGGTAACCGCCCTCCACCGAGAGACTTGTCGCTGTAACCGCACGGCACGGCCGCACGACTCAGCACGACGCGAACGACCGCGACCGAGACCGTAAGCACAACCGCAATCGCAGATCGTTGCTGTCCTGACAGTGACCGACTTAGGAGACATACCGTGACATCGGCTGTAACAATTCCCAGGCACGGGGGCACTGGAGAGCGTACGGCCGTTGCCGCGCGAGCGCGGCAGGTCGTCAAGGCGTACGGGTCCGGCGAGACCCGCGTCGTCGCCCTGGACCAGGTCGACGTGGACATCGCGCGGGGGCGGTTCACCGCGATCATGGGCCCCTCGGGGTCCGGCAAGTCCACGCTGATGCACTGCCTCGCCGGCCTCGACACCGTCTCCTCCGGGCAGATCTACCTGGACGAGACCGAGATCACCGGGCTCAAGGACAAGAAGCTCACGCAGCTGCGCAGGGACCGGATCGGCTTCATATTCCAGGCCTACAACCTGCTGCCGACGCTGAACGCCCTGGAGAACATCACGCTGCCGATGGACATCGCGGGCCGCAAGCCGGACAAGGGCTGGCTGAGCCAGGTCGTCGAGACCGTCGGGCTCGCCTCCCGGCTGAAGCACCGGCCGAACCAGCTCTCCGGCGGCCAGCAGCAGCGTGTCGCCGTGGCCCGCGCACTGGCCGCGCGGCCCGAGATCATCTTCGGTGACGAGCCGACCGGAAACCTCGACTCCCGCGCCGGCGCCGAGGTACTGGGCTTCCTGCGCCGCTCGGTCGACGAACTCGGCCAGACCATGGTGATGGTGACGCACGACCCGGTCGCCGCCTCCTACGCGGACCGCGTGCTGTACCTGGCCGACGGGCGGATCGTCGACGAGATGTTCAAGCCGACCGCCGACGCCGTCCTCGACCGCATGAAGGACTTCGACGCCCGGGGACGTACGTCATGACTGTCTTCAAGACCTCACGGCGCAACTTCTTCGCGCACAAGGGACGTATGGCCCTGTCGGCCGTGGCGGTCATGCTGTCGGTGGCCTTCGTGTGCGGCACGCTCGTGTTCACCGACACGATGAACACGACCTTCGACAAGCTCTTCGCGACGACCTCGTCCGACGTCACGGTCTCCCCGAAGGCGGCCTCGACCGACGACACCCCGCAGAGCGGCAGGCCGGAGTCGCTGCCCGCCTCCCTCATCGACCGGACCGAGAAGGCCGACGGCGTCAAGTCGGCCGAGGGCGCGGTCAGTTCGATGAACGTGACCGTCGTCAACAGCGACAACAAGAACGTGGGGGCGAGCAACGGAGCCCCGACGATCGCGGGCAACTGGACGAAGAACGACCTGCGTTCGATGGAGATCACCGCCGGGCACGCCCCGCGCGGGCCCACCGAGGCGATGGTCGACGCCGACACCGCGGACAAGCACCACCTCAAGATGGGTGACGAGCTGCGCACCATCGCCGTCACCGGTGACTTCAAGGCGAAGATCGTCGGCATCGCCACCTTCAAGGTGACCAACCCCGGTGCCGCCATCGTCTACTACGACACCGCCACCGCACAGCGCGAACTGCTCGGCTCCACCGGCCGGTTCACGCAGATCAACGTCACGGCCGCCGCCGGTGTCACCCACACGCAGCTCAAGGCGAACGTCTCCACGGTGCTCACGGGCTCCGACGAGGCGCTCAAGGTGCAGACGCAGAAGGAGCTCTCGGACGAGAACCAGGAGGGCATCGGCGAGTTCATGAACGTCATCAAGTACGCCATGCTCGGCTTCGCCGGGATCGCCTTCCTCGTCGGCATCTTCCTCATCATCAACACCTTCTCGATGCTGGTCGCCCAGCGCACCCGTGAGATCGGCCTGATGCGGGCCATCGGTTCGTCCCGCAAGCAGGTCAACCGGTCCGTGCTGGTCGAGGCACTGTTCCTCGGGATCGTCGGATCGGTCCTGGGGGTCGCCGCGGGCGTCGGCATCGCGATCGGCCTGATGAAGCTCATGTCGGCCGCGGGCATGCACCTCTCCACGGCCGACCTGACCGTCAAGACCGTCACCCCCGTGATCGGCCTGGTCCTCGGTGTCGTCGTCACCGTCCTCGCCGCCTACCTGCCGGCCCGCCGCGCGGGCAAGGTCTCCCCGATGGCCGCACTGCGCGACGCCGGTACGCCGGCCGACGGCAAGGCCGGCTGGATACGCGGACTGATCGGCCTGGTCCTCACGGGCTCCGGAGTCGCCGCCCTCTTCACGGCGGCGGGCGCGGACAAGGCGAGCGACGGCGCGCTGATGCTGGGCGCCGGTGTGGTGCTCTCCCTGATCGGGTTCGTCATCATCGGCCCGCTGCTCGCGGGCGGCGTGGTCCGGGCTCTCAGTGTGGTCCTGCTGCGCGCCTTCGGCCCCGTCGGACGCCTCGCCGAACGGAACGCCCTGCGCAACCCACGGCGTACGGGGGCCACCGGAGCGGCCCTGATGATCGGCCTCGCGCTGGTCGCCTGCCTCTCCGTGGTCGGCTCCTCGATGGTGGCCTCCGCGACGGAGGAGCTCGACAAGTCGGTCGGCACGGACTTCATCATCGAGGGCAACCAGCGGATCGTGCCGCAGGCCCAGAAGGCCATCGAGGACACACCGGGCATGGCGCACGTCACCAGCTACAAGATGGTCGAGGCGAAGCTGACCTCGCCCGACGGCAAGACCGAGGACGGCGACGTGACGGCCGCCGACCCGACGTACGCGAGTGACCTGCGCCGCGAGACGATCGCCGGTGACCTGTCGGCGGCGTACGGCAAGAACGCGATGTCGGTCGGCTCCCTGTACGCCAAGAAGCACGGCGTGCAGGTCGGCGACACCGTGACCGTCGCCTTCAAGGGCGGACAGAGCGCGAAGCTGAAGGTCGCGGCGATCACGGACGACGACACGGCCCTCGACAAGGGCTCGCGCTACCTGAACGTCACCACGCTGGAGCAGTACGTCCCGGCCGACAAGATGCCGCCGAACGACATGATGTTCGCCACCGCCAAGGACGGCCAGGAGAAGACGGCGTACACGGCCCTGAAGAAGTCCCTGGACCCGTACCCGCAGTACCAGGTACGTGACCAGACCGACTACAAGCAGCAGCTCAAGGACCAGATCGGCCAGCTCCTGAACATGGTCTACGGCTTGCTGGCCCTCGCGATCATCGTGGCGGTCCTGGGCGTCGTGAACACCCTGGCCCTCTCGGTCGTCGAGCGGACCCGCGAGATCGGCCTGATGCGCGCCATCGGCCTCTCCCGCCGCCAGATGCGTCGCATGATCCGCCTGGAGTCGGTCGTCATCGCCCTCTTCGGAGCGCTCCTCGGCCTCGGCCTGGGCATGGGCTGGGGCGCCACCGCGCACCGGCTCCTCGCCCTGGAGGGCCTGAAGGTCCTCGACATCCCCTGGCCGACGATCATCGGAGTCTTCATCGGCTCGGCCTTCGTGGGACTGTTCGCGGCGCTGGTGCCGGCGTTCAGGGCGGGGCGGATGAATGTGCTGAACGCGATCGCGACGGATTAGCTGCCGCCGGCTGAGCCGGTTGAGTGTCCACCGCGGACGGGGGTCGTGGTGGGCCAGGGAGCCCGGTGTCGGCGAGTCTTCGGACTCGGCGGCGCCGGGCTGTCTGTCGTCCGCGGGTCGGGTGTGGCTGGTCGCGCAGTTCCCCGCGCCCCTGGAGAGCGGGGCTGCGCCCCGACTCTCCAGGCCGTCCGCCGTTGTCTTTCAGCCCGTCCGGCGTTTGAGGACGAGCGCGTTCAGCGCGATGCGGGGGTCTGGGGGCGGCAGCCCCCAGGGACGGGAATGGGTAGGGGCGGCGGGGGCGAGAAAACGCCCTACACCTGCACAAGCGGACGCTTGATGAACAGCGCCCCCAGCGCCGGCGCGTTCACCCGACGGTCGGCGAGCCGCAAGGCTTCCCAGACCGTCACCTGGTTCGCGGTGAGCACCGGCTTGCCCAGTTCCTGTTCGAGGTCCGGGATGAAGGACGCCGTGTGCAGCGCGGTGTCCGGCAGCAGCAGCGCCTCCGCCTCGGGATGGTCCGCCGCCCTGGCCAGCGCCAGCACCTCCGCCTCACCCCACGTCCCGACCTCGGCGGCGGTGATGATCCCGGAACCACGCACGGAGACGACCTCGATGCCCGCGTCCGTCAGGAACGACGAGAAGAGCGCGGCTACGTCACCCGGATACGTGGCGCCGATCGCGACCCGCTTCACCCCCAGCTCCCGTACGGCGTGGGCGAACGCGAAGGACGTGGAGGACGCGGGCAGCCCCGCCGTCCGCGCCAGGGCGCGGACCTGGTCGTGGGCGCCCTGCCAGCCGTACACGAAGCTGCCGCTGGTGCAGGCCCAGACCACCGCGTCGGCACCGGACAGGCGCAGTTCCTCGACGCCTGCCCCGAGCCTGGCGTCCGAGCCCATCTCCAGCAGGGCGTCCACGCGGTGGGCGTCCTCGCCGATGTCCGTGTGGACGACCTGGAGGCGGACGTCGCTGCCGAGGAGCTGCTCGATGCGCGGGTAGTCGTCCTCGGCCGAATGACCGGGGTAGAGGAATCCGAGAGCCGTCATGCCCAACCTTCCTGTTCTTCCGGTAGTGCGGGTGCTTCCGGTGGTACGGGCGGTACGGGCCGCTGCCGCGCCGACTCGTCGGTCAGCGCCTGGTAGGGCCCTACCGCCCGGGTACCCAGGTGACGCAGGGCGGCCCACATCGTCACCTGGTTGGCCGAGATCACCGGAATGCGCAGTTCGGCCTCCAGCTGCGGGATGACGTCGTACGTCGGAAGGTTGGTGCAGCTGATGAAGAGCGCGTCGGCGGCCCCGCGCACCGCGTCGCGGGCCATGTCGACGACGGCGCGGTACGGGACCTTCCAGATGTGCCTGGTCAGGCCCATGTAGGCGCGGCCTGTGACCGTGATGCCCGCCTCGGCGAGGTACTCCTCAAGGGACTGGGTCACGGAGACGGTGTACGGCGTGACGAGCGCGATCCGGCGCACGTCCAGTTCCGCCAGTGCTTCCAGGAGGGCGCCGGACGTGGTCACGGAGGGGATGGCGCCGGCCCGCGTCATGGCCTCGCACATCGCGCGCTCGCCCGGGATGCCGCCGACGAAGCTGCCGGACGTGCAGGCGTACGCGACGATCTCCGGCGCGACGGCGTTCAGTGCGCGCACCGCGTCGCCGAGCGTCTCGTGCTCGCTGACCAGGCGTGCCAGGTCGAGGCTGACCTCGACGGGCACGAACGGGGTACGGGTGAGGTGCAGCGACACCTCGTCGGGCACCCATCGCCACAGTTCGCGGTCGAGGGCGAAGTCGAAGGGTGCGACGACGCCGACACCCCTTTGAGGGTGCGGTCCACCAAGGAAGGAGACGTCCATGAGCAGCCCCAAACTCGGGTCGAGCGAGTGGTGGAGACCGGCCGGGGGGCCGGGGGACACAAGGCAGAGCCGGCGCTTGCCGGGACGTCGGGACAGGAACGGAGACAAAGGCGGGCGGGACCTCCGGAATCCCCGGAAAAAGAGCCCGTGTTGACGAAGGTAGGTTGGGGTGCGAGCGTGGTCAATCCGCCCATCTCAGACGGCCTGTCCGATGTCCCGCAGCAGTGCCCCGGATCCAGGAAAGCGGACCCTCGTTGCGAAACGGTTTCCCCCCGATGACCACTCCCTCCTCGGCTTCCCCCACCTCGGATTCCTCCTCCTCGAATGCCTCCTCCTCGGACGCGGCCGGGAAGCCGGTGTTGCTGGTGCTGGACACCGAGCCGTCCCCCCGGCTCGGCCGGCTCACCGGACGGGTGCGCGTCGCGTACGCGGACGACTCGACCCTTGCCGCGCTGCTGCCCTCGGCCGACGCGCTGCTGGTCTGGGACTTCGCCTCGCACGCGGTGCGCCGGGCCTGGCCGGGCACGGGGCCGCGACCTCGCTGGGTGCACACGGCGAGCGCGGGCGTGGACCATCTGATGTGCCCCGAACTCGCCGAGTCGGACACCCTGGTGACGAACGCGCGCGGTGTCTTCGACCAGCCCATCGCGGAGTACGTGGCCGCGCTCGTCCTCGCCATGGCCAAGGACCTGCCGCGCACGTGGGAGCTCCAGCAGGCACGCGAGTGGCGGCACCGCGAATCGGGGCGGATCGCGGGCACGCGCGCGTGCGTGGTCGGCTCCGGACCGATCGGCCGGGCGATCGAGCGCACTCTGGGGGCGCTCGGAATCACGACCGCGCTCGTGGGGCGTACCGCGCGCGACGGCGTGCGCGGACCCGAGGAGCTGGACCGGCTGATCGCGCGGTCCGACTGGGTGGTGTCAGCGGCGCCGCTCACCGAGGAGACGTACGGAATGTTCGACGCCCGGCGGCTGGGCCTCATGCAGCCGTCGGCGCGCTTCGTGAACGTCGGCCGTGGGCAGCTCGTCGTGGAGGACGCGCTCGCCCGCGCCCTTTCGGAGCGTTGGATCGCGGGGGCGGCGCTCGATGTCTTCGAGCACGAGCCGCTGGGCCCCGACAGCCCGTTGTGGGAGGTCCCCGGCCTGATCGTGTCACCGCACATGAGCGGCGACACGGTGGGCTGGCGGGACGAACTGGGTAGGCAGTTCGTGGAGTTGTACGAGCTCTGGGAGGCGGGTGAACCCCTGCCGAACGTCGTCGACAAGCGGCGCGGATACGTACCTGGCCACTGATACACGTTGGAGGGGCGGATGACCGAGCTCACCGAACTGACCGCTGTACGACTCGTCGAGGGGTACCGCAAGGGCGAATTCAGCCCCGTGGACGCGGTGCGGGCCGCGCTGCGCAGGGCCGAGGAGATCCAGCCGGCGGTGAACGCGTTCGTCCGTCTCGACGAGGAGGCCGCGCTCGCGCAGGCCCGGGAGTCCGCCGAGCGGTGGCGGCGGGGTGAACCGGCCGGCCTGGTGGACGGCGTGCCGGTCTCGGTGAAGGACATCCTGCTGATGCGCGGCGGCCCGACCCTGCGGGGGTCGCGGACCGTGCCGGCGACGGGCCCCTGGGACGAGGACGCGCCGTCCGTGGCCCGGCTGCGCGAGCACGGGGCGGTCTTCCTGGGCCGTACGACCACCCCGGAGTTCGGCTGGAAGGGCGTCACCGACTCCCCGCTGTCGGGGATCACCCGCAACCCGTACGACCCGTCGCGCACCGCGGGCGGGTCGAGCGGCGGGAGCGCGGCGGCGGTGGCGCTGGGCGCGGGTCCGCTGTCCCTGGGCACGGACGGCGGCGGCAGTGTCCGCATCCCCGCCGCCTTCTGCGGGATCTTCGCGCTGAAGCCGACGTACGGGAGGGTGCCGCTGTATCCGGCGAGCGCGTTCGGGACACTCGCGCACGTCGGGCCGATGACGCGGGACGCCGCGGACGCGGCGCTGATGATGGACGTCATCACCGGCCCCGACACCCGCGACTGGTCGGGGCTCGGCCCGGCGGACGGCTCGTACGTGGACGCCCTGGGCGGTGACAGCGGCGGCGGCGTGCGGGGGCTGCGGGTGGCCTACTCGCCCTCCCTCGGCGGGCAGGTCGCGGTACGGCCCTCGGTCGCCGCGGCGGTGCGGCGCGCGGTGGAGGGGCTCGCGTCCCTCGGCGCGTACGTCGAGGAGGCCGACCCCGACTTCACCGATCCCGTCGAGGCGTTCCAGGTGCTGTGGTTCAGCGGGGCGGCGCGGGTGACGCAGCGGCTCGGCCCGGACCAGCGGGAACTGCTCGACCCGGGGCTGCGGGAGATCTGCGACCTGGGCGGGCGGTACAGCGCGCTGGACTACCTCGCCGCGGTCGACGTACGCATGGAGCTCGGGCGGCGGATGGGCCGCTTCCACGACACGTACGACGTGCTGGTGACGCCGACGATGCCGATCACGGCGTTCGAGGCGGGGGCGGAGGTGCCCCGGGGCTCGGGGCACCGCAGGTGGACGGGGTGGACGCCGTTCACGTACCCCTTCAACATGACCCAGCAGCCGGCTGCGACGGTGCCTGTCGGGGTGGACGCGGAAGGGCTGCCGGTGGGGCTGCAGATCGTCGGCGCGCGCCACGCGGATGGGGTGGTCCTGCGGACCGCCCATGCGTTGTACGCGGCGGGGGTCGGCGGGATTGCGCCGCCGGCGCGGCTCTAGCAAACCTGGGGCGCCGTCGGAATCTGCGGGTCCGGTGGGGGCTGATCGCGCAGTTCCCCGCGCCCCTGACGGGCACGCCTCCGGCGGCCCGGGCGGTCGCCGCAGGCGCCGTTGTGGGACGGCCGGCCCCCGCAGGGCCTGACGGCGCCGCGCCCCGCACTCCTGACGGTCGCCGCAGGCACCGTTGAGGGACGGCCGGGCCCCGCAGGGCCTGACGGCGC
>NZ_LIPP01000316.1:0-34777 GCF_001418335.1 Streptomyces aurantiacus
AGGACCAGGCGGAGCAGCGGGCCTGAGCCTGCTCTTGGTGGGGCGGGTGCCGGGCGCGGCCGGACCGGGGCCGCGTAGAGTCCTGCGCCGTGCCCGTCCCAACGCCCCGCCCTGACGCCCGCCCTTCCGCCCAACCCACCGCCCGGCCCGCCGCCCTCTGGAAGGACCGGCAGTTCCTGCTGCTCGCCTCGGCCCGGACCGTCTCAGTCCTCGGCAACGGCTTCGCGCGCGTGGCCCTCGGTTTCGCCGTACTGGCCCTGCCCGGAGCGACCCCCGGGCGGCTGTCGCTGGTGCTGGCCTGTCAGGCGCTGCCCCAGCTGGTGTTCGTCCTGCTGGGCGGGGTGATCGCGGACCGGCTGCCGCGGGCCCGGCTGATGGTGGTCGCCGATGTCGTCGGCGCCGCCGCCTATGCCGGTCTTGCCGCGCTGGTGCTGTCCGGGCACGCGCCGCTGGTCGCGATGTGTGTACTGGCGGTGGTGGCCGGAACCGCGACCGCGCTGTTCTCGCCGGCGATGGACGGCCTGGTGCCGCTGGTCGTCCCGGCGGACAGGCTCCAGCAGGCCAACGGCCTGTTGCGGGTCGGCACCAGCACCTCCCTCCTCCTCGGCCTGTCCCTGTCCGGCGTGGCCGTCGCGTGGCTCGGGGCCGGCTGGGCGCTGGCCGTCAACGCCACGTCCTTCGTCGTCAGCGCGGGTCTCACCGCACGCCTGCGCGTCTCCGGGCGGCGGCGGGCGAAGACGACGTCGGGCTGGGACGACCTGAAGGAGGGCTGGCGGGAGTTCGCCTCCCGGCAGTGGCTGTGGGTCGTCGTCGCCCATTCGGCCGTGGTGGTCGCCGGCCTCAACGCCACCGTCGGCGTCCTCGGCCCCCTGCTCGCGGAGGAGCACCTGGGCGGCGCGCGGGCCTGGTCGCTCATCGTGGCGGCCCAGGCACTCGGCACCGTGGCGGGCGCGGGTCTGGTGGTACGGGTACGGGTGAAGAGGCCCGTACTGGTGGCGGTGCTGGCCACGTTCCCGGCCGCTGTACCGATCGCCCTGCTCGCCGCGTCCGCCCCGCCCTGGGCGACCGCCGTCGCGATGTGCTGTTCGGGCGTCACCACGACCGTCGGCGCGGTGCTCTGGTCCACGACACTGCAACGGGAGATCCCCGAGGAGGCACTGTCCCGCGTCAGCTCGTACGGCTGGTTCGGCGCCCTCGGCTTCGCCCCGCTGGGGCTGCTGGTGGCGGGACCCGTCGCCGACGCGGCAGGCCTCCGGGAGGCGTTGGCGGGCTGCGCGGCCCTGGTCGCCCTGGCCGCCGCGGCGGCGCTGCTGTCGCCGCAGGTCCGGCGGCTCGCCTCTGCTGAGCCGTCCGCGAGCGGCCGGCCGGCGGAACGTGCCGTGCGGGCTGCCCGACCCTGACAATTGTCAGGTACCCGATACGTCAGGTCCCGCATACGTTTCGTGGCGAACACCACCACTCACGAGGGGACCATTCATGCGAAGGATCGCCAGGGCTGCGGCAGCGGTATCACTCGCGCTCGGTGTGCTGACCACGGTCGGCTCGACCTCTGCCCAAGCGGTTACGCAACACGGGTGCCAAGACGGTTACGTCTGCATCTACCCGCAGGACGCGGGCTGGAACAACGACACCCCGTCGCACGTCTACTACAACTACGGGACCTACAACCTGAGTGGCATGTACGGCATCCACCGCATCGTGAACAACCAGACCGGTGGCGCGACCATGCGCACCTGCACGGGCTACAACGGCACGGGCTGTGAGGGGTACGTGTCGGGCGGCGGGTGGTGGCTCGACAAGGACATGACGCCGATCAACTCGATCACGCTCCAGCCGTAGCACCCCTGCCGCGGCACGCATGAACCGCCGGGCCGGACCTCAGGGCGGAGGTCCGGCCCGGACGTGCACGACGGCTTCAGTCGCCGAGTGCCGGCACGGCTCGCGTCCCCGCTCCCGTCATGACCGGTCCAGTCTCAGCTCACGGGCAGTCCGGCCGTACTGGGACTTGAGGCCGCGTGCCAGGTGGCGTGGGTCGTGGATGCCCCAGCGGGCGGCCACCGCTGCCGCCGTGCGGTGGTCGTGGACCGGGTCGAGGAGGTCGCGCCGCACGCGTTCGAGGCGTTCGCCGCGCAGCCAGGCCGCGAACGGGGACCCGGAGCGGCTGAACAGGCGGTGGAGCTGGCGGGCCGAGATGCTGTGGGCCGCCGCGACCGACTCGACGCACAGGGACGGGTCGGAGATGTTCGCCAGGACGTAGACGCGGATGCGGTCGACCAGTTCGGTGCCCATGTCCGTCCGGCCGGGTTCCGTCTCGGTGAAGGCCGCGATCAGGAGCGACACCAGGGCGTCGCCCACGTGGGCCTGTGCCGGACCCGTCAGTCCGTCGAGATGGCGGCTAAGCCCTCGCAGGAACCCGGAGAGCACCGCCTGCGCGCCCTGGTCGGCGGGCAGGCGCCGGGCCGACCGGTCGGCGACCGCCCTGGCGTGCGGCCCCAGTTCGCTGCGCGGAATGCCGACGGCCAGTACGTCGCAGCCGTCGGCGACGGCCAACCGGTACGGGCGCGACATGTCGAGGACGACGAAGTCGCCCTTGTGCGCGCGGGACTGGGTACCGGCCTGGTCCACCGCGGCCGGCGCCGACGACCCGTGCAGGGTGATCTTCAGCAGCTCGGGATCGGTGGACGAGATCGCGCGGCTCGACCGCTGGACCAGATGCGCCGAGCCCCTGATCCGCGCCACCGCCACGCGCCCCATTGCCGCCGCGTCGATGTCGGCCCGGAACGAGGTACCGCGCCCCTCCGCGTCCGGAGCCGTCACGGCCAGCGGAGCGAGGACCGTCGACGCGGCGTTCTGCAACTCCTCAACAGTCGCCTGATGTACGTGTAAGGCGCCACCGTTCACGGAGCCACTCCCTGCTCGCCGGGCATTCACGTCAATCGGTACATCGATTGACGTAAACGGGAGTTACTCGTCTTCCGGGGCGCGAAGTGGCGACGGACCCGGCAGGAAGTGGCGACTTCGCGCGCCCCCTCTTCCGTACCTTCTTCCTTGGGGGGAGCAACGTCGGCTGGGACCTCACCACAGTTCCAGCCGACTGCTCTCAGCGGCCCGGCACCCGGATCTCCGCCCACACGACTTTGTACGTGCCTCCCGCGCACAGGTCGGTCCCCCACCGGTCGGCCAGCGCGGCGACGAGCAGCAACCCGCGCCCGCCCTCACCGTCGCCGGGCTCCCGCAGTACGGGCAGCCGCTCGGTCCGCCCGTCGGACACCTCCACCCGTACGACGTCCCCGCCGCCGTAGCCGTGGCCGTGGCCGTCCCGCAGTATCAGCCGTACGCGGAAGTCGCGTCCCCTGACCCGGCCGTGCTGCACGGCGTTGGCCGCGAGCTCCGCGACGACCAGGGTCACGGCCTCGCTCGCCTCGCTGTCGTACGCGAACCCCCATACGTCCATCCGGTTCGCGACCAGCCGCCGGGCGAGCCTGGCCCCTCGCGGAGTACAGCTGAAGAGCTGGGTGAACATACGTACGGTGACGGGTACTTGGACCCGAGCGTCTCCTTGCATGGCTCAACGGTCCCGGGAGACAAGGCCGTCGACCAGCTCCGACACTCGTACGTCACACTCCGTACGAGTTCACTCTGTGGACAGTAGGCGTCACATGCAGTGACCATGTCCGCATGACCAACAGCACGGCGACCGAGCCCGAACCGTCGGACAGTCTGAAGACGTTCGGCCTGGTCCACAAGGCATGCCGCAAGCGGGCGGGTCTGACGCAGGAGGAACTGGCACCACTGGTGCGCTACCAGCCGTCGACCGTGGCCTCGATCGAGCAGGGACGGCGTTTACCGCCGAGGGTCTATGTCGAGCGGGCGGAGGAGGTGCTGGACGCGTTCGGAGTACTGCGGGCGGCGGCGAAGTACGCGACGCGGGACCCGGGCCTGGCGTCCTGGTTCCGCGCATGGGCCGACCTGGAAGAGCAGGCCATCAGCCTCTACACGTTCGAGAACCGGCTGGTGCCGGGGCTGCTCCAGACGGAGGCGTACTCGCGCACGTTGTTCAACGAGAGGGTGCCCCTTCTCACCGAGGCACAGATCGAGGCGCAGCTCAGCGCTCGTTCGGACCGCCAGCGACTGCTCACCGAGCGGCCCAAAACGGCGTTCAACTTCATCATCGAAGAACACGTCATCACCCGCGGGACCGGCGGTTCAGAAGTCACGCGCGAGCTGATCGATCAGGCACTGGCTGTCACCGAACTCCGCAATGTGGAGTTGCAGTTGATGCCCACGGCACGTGCCGTCCACCCTGGCCTCGACGGCCCCATCCAGTTGCTGGAGACGCCTGAGAACGAGTGGTTCGGCTACTGCGAAGGACAGCGAACCGGCCAGTTCATCTCCGACCCGGAAACGATCAGCGTCCTCCACATGCGCTATGCGAAACTTCGTTCACAGGCTCTCACCCCGCAAGACTCTCGGAGCCTGCTGGAGCGGATTCGAGGAGCACTATGAGGACCACTGAACTGGCCTGGTTCAAGAGCAGCTACAGCGGCGACAGCTCCGGCGACTGCGTCGAAGTGGCTCTCGAATGGCACAAGTCGTCCTACAGCAGCGGCAGCGATGGCGACTGCGTCGAGGTCGCCGCCTGCCCCGCCACCATCCACATCCGCGACTCCAAGAACAAGCGCGGACCCCAACTCGCCCTCTCCCCCGCCGCCTGGGGCGACTTCGTCGAGTCGGTCAGCGGTCCGCGCAACACGGCGTAGGGTCCGGCCGGGGGACCGGAGCGGGATAAGTTCGGCCTGCAACGCGCGGCGGGGGAACCGATACCACGGGTACGGCGGCAGCGGATCGTCCCGCTCCACGCCGCCGCTGCCACATGTCTCCGGTCTGCGGATGGACCGGCACCAGCACCAGGTCAGTGGCTGGCTCGCCACATCCCGGCCCCGCCAGGCCCGGTCGCTTCGCACCTTCCCCGGCGGGCAGCAGCGCGCCAAGTGCCCGGCCGAGGAGCTCTGCGACCGGCCCGGGCGCCACCTCGACCGGCGCGCGCCGGTGGCCAGTAGCTCCGCCCAGCCCATGACCGGCCGCTCCGGCGGGCCGGGCAGCGGCACGCCTGCGGGACGAGACGGCGGCCGAAGCCGTGATGCCGCTGTCAGGCAAACGGCTCCGAAATCACCCGATCAAGGCCAGAAGTATTCCGGTACGCACGGAGGAGGTGTCAGGTATTCATTAATTTTGTGGAAGGCCTTCGAAATACGAATGATCTCGACGAGGTGGACAGGACGTAGAATGCGAGATGTTATAGGTTCGAGGAGCGAGAACGATGACGATCGAGTTTCGGCACGTCAGGTATTTTATCGCCGTTGCGGAAGAACTGAACTTCGGTCGGGCCGCGGTGCGGCTGAATATGGCCCAGCCGCCCCTCAGCGTGCAGATCCGGGACCTGGAGAGGGAACTCGGAGTCAAGCTTTTCGAGCGAACGGGGAAGGGCGCGACCCTGACGCAGGAGGGCGCGGTATTCCTTTTGGAAGCGCGCCAGATCTGCGATCAGGTCAGTCGGGCGCGGCACGCGGTGCACCAGGCCACCGCAGGTGAACTCGGCCACCTGCGCGTGGCGGGAATTCCCTTTGCGTTCATGGAAGTGCTTCCGCTGGTCATACCGAGGTTCCGGGAGGAAAATCCTCACGTCCTCATCGACCTCCGTGAGGCCGGGACTCAGGAGAGCTTCGACTCTCTGCGAACCGGGGCGATGGACATCACTTTTGTACGGCAGGGCGAGCCGGCCGCCGGCCTTGAGGTCCTTCCCCTGCTGACGGGGCGGTTCGAACTCATAGTTCCGCGCGGTCATCGGCTTGCGCGTGATCGTCCCGTGGACATCGTCGAGTTGGCGTCGGAGCCGCTTGTCATGACGTCGCGTCAGATCTCACCTTACTATTACGACCGGACCCTCTCCGCCATGACCGCCGTCGGGATAACGCCGCATACCGTCGTGGAGGCGACTTCCATTCAAGCCCAGTTGGGGTACGTGGCCAGCGGCATGGGCGTTTCCTTGGTGCCGGCTTCCGCGAAGTTGATGCACTCGAAACACATCGAATGGGTCCCGCTCAAGCAGGCGATCGTCATGACGGAAGTGGCCGCGGTATGGGCTTCGGGGCCTACTCCGCAGGTCTTGGACAACTTCCTCAAAATCGTGCACGAAGAATGCGTGGGGGATCGCGCCCCCGCGCGGCCGGCCCGAACAGCCTGATAGCTGCTGAGTATCGACGTCTGACCTAACGAGTATTGGACCGCACCGGCCGTTTCCCCGTTACATGGGTGCAGCAGGTGTTCGGCGAGACAGGATCGTCGGCGGTACCACAGGAACGAAGGTCAGGGAGGTGCTCACTGTGCTTGTTTCGCAGACAACAGGCGGAGTGGCGCGCGTAACCGGAGCCCGATACGAGGTGCTGGAGGTCGGCGGCGCGTCCTTGTCCGATCTCGTGAAATCCGGGTCGATGCACTTGCTGGCCCATGCACGGACGGTCCGCACTCTGGAACGGGAGACGGTCACCGTGCAAGCTCCGATCGACACTCCCGGAAAGGTGATCATCGTCGGGTTGAATTACCGGGACCACGCCGCGGAAATGCGGACAGCACTCCCTCAGGTCCCACGGGTGCATATGACGGCGGCCTCCGCGGTCACCGGACCCGGCGCCGACATTCGACTGCCCCGGATAGCGGAGACGGCGGTGGACTATGAAGGAGAGGTGGCGGTGGTCATCGGAAATCCCGCGTCCGATGTGTCCGTGGAGGCCGCCTGGGATCACGTGGCCGGGATCACCGCCGCCAACGACGTGAGCGCCAGAGACGTCCAGAACGGCAGCAACTCCCTGGTGTCCGGCCCCAACGTGGGGTTGGCGAAGGGATTCGACACGTTCAAGCCGCTCGGGCCGGCGCTCCTGACCGCGGACAGTGCCCGCGACGGCCGTGCGCTGGCCCTGCGCACGCTGGTCGACGGAGAGATACGCCAGCAGTCCAGTACCGCGCGGATGCACTTCTCGATCGCGCAGCTCGTGTCACGGATCAGCCAGTACACGACGTTGCACCGTGGCGACGTCGTCCTGACCGGCACTCCAGGCGGCGTAGGAGCCTCAAGCGGTCGTTTTCTGCAGGCCGGACAGGTCGTCGAAATCGAGCTTGAGGGCGTCGGAGTTCTTCGCAACCGCGTCGTCGCGCCTTCACCGACGCCGCTTTCCCGGAACTCCACCAAGAGCTGAACTCCACCAAGAGCTAGGGACGGTAGAACGTTATGAGTAAGGCGTACGTCGAGTACATGTACGAGCGTCTGGCCGAGGGCGACTTCGGGGTGGTTTTCGAGAAGCTCTCGCCCGACGCACCGTGGATCGAGGCGGAGAACGTGCCCTACTCACCGGGTGCCCCGCTCAAGGGCCGCGAGGCGATCCAGAAGACCGTGTTCGACTCACACGAGAAGGACTTCGCGGAGTTCCAGATCAACGTCAGCCGCATTGCTGACGCGGGAGACACCGTCCTGGTGCAAGGACGCTACGTCGGCACCACCAAGACCGGAGCCAAGCTCGATGCGATCTTTTCGCACGTGTGGGACTTCGACGGCGACACGATCGTGCGCTTTCAGCAGTACACCGACACATGGCAGTGGCGCCGCGTCCTCGGCCTTGAGTAGCGGCCCTGTCGAAATATGTGCGGAGTCGATATCGCGAAGTCGATATGCGCGGAGTCGACGGACCGGGCCCATGCACGTCGCCGAACGGAACGACAAGGAGCACCAACAGTGGACTTGAAGCTGGCCGGCAAGAGGGCCCTGGTGACCGGGGGCAGCCGGGGACTGGGGTTCGCGGTCGCCGAGGAACTGTGCGGCGAGGGAGTGCGTGTCGCGCTTCTCGCCAGGGACGCCGCCGCCGTCGAGAGCGCGGCGGCCGGGCTTCGCGCCGCGGGGCACGACGCCATCGGTGTCGTGGCGGACACCGCCCAGGACCGGCAGGTCGAGTCCGCGGTCGCGGCGGCGACGGAACGATTCGGGGGCATCGACATCCTCGTGAACGGAGCGGCCAAGGCCGCGGGAGGGCCTGCGACGGGTTTCCTGGCTCTCCACGACGACGATCTGCGCGCGGAGATGGAGACGAAGGTGCTGGGCTATCTGCGCTGCGCGCGGGCTGTCGCACCCCAGATGATCGAAAGCGGCTGGGGACGGATCATCAACATCGGTGGGCTCGCGATGCGGCGCACGGGGTCCGTCTTCGGCTCCGTTCGCAATGTCGCGGTCGCGGCGATGTCCAAGAACCTGGCTGATGAACTCGGCCCCAAGGGAATCAACGTGACGGTCGTTCACCCCTGGGTGACGGAGACCGAGGGGGTTCGCGACATGATCCGGGACAGGTCGGCGGCACAGGGGATCACCGAGGCCGAGTTCGCCCAGGACCTCGCCGCCGACGTGAGCGTCGGTCGCCTCATACGGCCGTCCGAGGTCGCGCACGTGGTGACGTTCCTGGCCTCTCCGCTGAGTGTGGCGATCAACGGTGAGGCCGTCGCCGCCGGCGGCGGCCTGTCCGGACCGATCTTCTACTGATCACTGACCACTGACCATGGGAGGAGCACGTGGGAGCGGGCCTCGGAGAATCTCGGCAGATGCCGACTGAGCTGGGCCCAGCGGCCGAATCAGTCGCACAGGCCATGTCCCGGGCGGCCATGTCCTGGCTGGCCGACCTCGACGACGGGCAGCGCGCCCTGGCCTGGTGGGGTCCGCCCGGAAGTGAACACGAGGCGGAGCGACGACGGTGGTTCTACACACCCACGGACCACGGCGGTCTGGCCTTCAACGGTCAATTCGCCTGGCAGCAGCGGCGCGCGATGCGACTCGTGGCGTCGGGGCTGTCTCCCGAGGGTTATGACCTCGTCTCAACGATCATCGGCACCGAGAACGTTCTCGATCGGCTGGAAGGCTTCAGCTCGGAATTCGACACCCGCCGGGGGCGTGACCCTTCCCGGTACTACCTCCGGGTGTTCGGCGATCCGGAAGGTCAGGGGCCTTGGAGTTGGCGCTTCGGCGGACACCATGTCTCGCTGAACTTCCTGATCGTCGCGGGGGAGGTGCGCTCGGCCACACCGCGCTTCTTCGGGTTGGACCCCGCGATCACGACGCTGCCGGGCGGCATGACACTCGAACCACTGGGCGCGTTCCAGTCGACGGCAAGGAGCCTGGTCACCTCGCTGTCGGCCGACGCCCGAGCGGCGGCGGTGCTGCTCGACCGGGCGCCTGCCGACATCGTCATGGGGAATCGGTCGTCCTTCGAGGAGGCCGCGACCATGCTGAACCTGGCCGAGATCTTTCGGCGACGACCGGGTGATGACGAGTTGATGGAACGAATGCGCAGGGGCGGCAATTCCCTTGACGCGGGAACCGGATACGGGCCTCGGGAACACGACCTGCTGTCGGTGACGTCCCTGCCGAAGGGAATCGCCGGCTCGGAACTCGACAGCGCTCAGAGGAACCTTCTCGATCGTCTGATGCGGACGTATCACGACGGCCTGCCCGTCGGACTGGCCCCACGGTGGGACATCGACGAACTGCACTTCGCCTGGGCCGGACCGACCGAAGCCGGCGTTCCGAACTACTACCGGGTGCAGGGTGACGGATTCCTCATCGAATGGGACAACACCGCCCGGAACGGCAACCACGCCCACGGCGTCGTACGGCATCTGTCGAACGACTTCGGTGAAGACGTCCTCGCCGGTCATCGCCGGGCGTGGCATACGGCCGAGGCCGGTACCAATCACCTCTATCAGGAGGACACACAGCCATGACGGAAACCACACGCCAGAACTTCGACTGGGTCGACGTGCACTCGATGCCGAAAGCGCTGCCCGACGGAATCGTCGACCGATTCCTCGCGCTCGACGACATGTCGGCCACGGTGGCCGACGCCTTGGACGCCCTCGGCCTGCACGGGTGCGTCGGTGCCTCGACCCTGCCTCCCACGCTCCCCGGTGAGCGCGTCGTCGGCCGGGCGGTGACGCTCCGGAACGTGCCGTCCAGGATGGACCCGCACCGGGCTGTCACCGACGGCAATTGGTTGATGGCCGAGATTCACCTCGTCGAACTGGCGGAACCCGGCGACGTGCTGGTCATCTCGGGGCTTCCCGGAGTTTCGAACATGGGCGGCATCGTCGCGGCGACAGCCCGACGGAGCCGGCTCGCCGGCGCCGTGGTCGACGGTGCGGTCCGGGACGTGGCGCAGTCACGCCGGCGTGGTTTCCCCATCTGGAGCCGCGACATCAGCCCCGAGACCGGGAAGTGGCGCGGCAGTTCGGTGGAGATCAACGCGACGATCGCCGTGGCCGACGTCACCGTGGAACCAGGCGATCTGGTGATCGCCGACGAGACCGGTGTCTGTTTCGTCCCGGTCGCCCTGTCGGGCGAGGTGATCGCGCATTGCGAGGCGATCGACAAGAAGGAGGAACAGATGTTCGCGGACATCGCTGCCGGTCTCCCCATGGCAGACATCATCAACCAGCTGTACGGGCGGCCACGAGAAGGTCTCCTCGGACAATCCCCTGTGTCATCGAGCCCGACCCCTGCGGTCAACGAAAAGGAGTCACTGTGATCGTCGGAATTCATCACGCGGCAATATCGACTCCCGACCTGGAACGGCTCAAGGACTTCTACTGTGACCTCTTCGGTCTTGAGGAGGTGATGCGATTCGGCTGGGAACAGGGCGACGAGCTGTGTGACAGAATTGTCGGACTCGACGGGTCCGCGGCGAAGTTCGTCTACCTGCGCGGCGCGAATGCCCACCTTGAACTGTTCGAGTACGCCCACCCCACACCGAAGCCGCAACACGCGGATTGGCGAGTGTGCGACCACGGATTCACTCATATCTGTTTCGAAGTGACGGACATCCACGCCGAGTTCGAGCGACTGACCGCCGCAGGCATGAGGTTCCAGAACGATGCGCCGATAGACGCACTGGGCATGCTTCACGTGGCGTACGGCTACGACCCGGACGGCAACATCGTCGAGCTGGTCCAGTTCCCGGCACAGGAACAGGAGCAGGAACAGGAGCAGGAACAGGGGACGAAGGGCGATTCGGCTTCACTGACCAGTACTCCCCTGCACATCCAGGCAAGTTCTGGGGGTCGAGCCGGTGGTCGTCGAGCCGGTGGTCAGTGATCCGCGCAGCACGGCGTAGGGTCCGGGACCTCGAACGGGACCAACACCCCTCCCACCGCCGGCATCAAGGTCAGGACCAGTTCGCCGTCCTGCCACTGCGGCCTTACGTGGTCCCGGGTCACCACGGTCTGGGTCGGTGGAGGTTCGTCGGCGGTGCCCAGCACCACCACCCGGTCGATCGCGGAGCGGGCCAGTAGCTCCGCGATCGTCAGCGTGCCGGTCAGCTCGGCCGCCCCCGGGAAGATGACGGCCCGGCCCGCCTCGTCGGGTGCGCCGGGCGTCACCTCGTACCCCTTGGCCGTGAGGCGGCGTGCGGCGTCCTCGGAGTTCGTCGTGAAGGAGAGGGCGACCCGTGGCCGGTCCCCGCGGAGCAGGTGCGTGCAGCCGAACGTGCCCTCGGGGAGGGCTAGTTCGGCTGCCAGCTCCAGCAGCAGGTGGTCGGCCGCGCGCAGTTCACGTATGTCCGCGTCGACCGTGCTGACGTAGGACGAGTGGTTCACGCGGGGAGGACCCACAGCGGGTTCGAGTAGAACCACAGGTCCTTCCACGGGTCCGCGTCGCCGACGACGTCGATGGCCGGACCCGCGGGGTCGACCGCCGCGCCCCGCGATCCGACGGCGGACCGGTTGCCGTCGGAGCCGCGCACGCGGAGGTAGAGCGGGCGGTCGACGCGGCCGAGGGAGTACGTGACCCGGACCGTGCCGGTGGACTTGTTGATCTCGTACGACTTGACGACCTTGGTGGTCGGCGCGGTGAGCGTGTCCTTGTCGACGGCCGGGCCGGTGACATCGCCCTGGATGACGTCCACGCGGGCCAACTTGGGTATGAAGCCCGCCCAGTTGGCGTTCTGCGCCAGTGCGATGTCGACCGTCAGCGTGACGTTCGTGCCCTTCTTGACGTGCAGCGCGCCGCCCAGCGTGGCCCAGCGGCTGCCGCCGGAGACCCGGACGTCGAGGCCGCTGATGAGCTGACCGTGGTCGACCCACACGCGTCCGGCGCGGATGCCGTCCATCACGGCGGCGTACGAGTAGTCCTCGGCGCCGACGTGGGTCCTGCTGTACTGGCCGGGCCAGTAGTCGCCCTGGGTGACGTCGATCTGGCCGTTGTAGACCGGGTCCTGGTAGCGGCCGTCGGTGTTGAAGTCGCCGCCGCCGCGCGCCGCGGTGTCCGCGTAGACCTGGTGCGAGTCGGAGTTGGCGCTGATCCACCAGGCCTTGCCTTCGGCGAGCAGGCTGTCCCAGAGGCCACCGACGGTGGCGGTCATCCAGTCGAAGCCGCCCCAGGTGCGGTAGCTCTCCGGCGGATAGCCGGCGAAGGAGTTGGCGCTCGGGTTGTTGTCATAGATGCCGCGTGCGCGGCCCATGCCGAGGGGGGCGGGGAGGCCGGCGGCCTGGTGGCCGGGGGCGCCCTCGAAGCCGACGGCGATCTGGTGGCTCGCGGGGGTCGCGTCGCGCCAGGCACGGATCTCGTGCGGCGAGTCGACACCGCGACGGGCCGGGTGGTTGGCGAGCATCAGCGCGTCCTTGACCTTGCGCCGCTGGACCTGCTCGCCGAGGAACGCCAGGCCCGCGACGGCGAGTGCCTCGTTGGCGGGCGTCGAGTCGGAGGCGTTCTTCACGCTGCCGTCGTAGTCGGTCTCGAACTGCTTGAGGACCGACACCTCGTTCTTGCCGGGATGCACGAAGACCGTGCCGTGCTCGGCGCCCGGGATGTTCCATTCGAGACCCTGGAAGACGAGGGTGTCCTCGTACGCCGCGCGGGCCGCCCTGATGTCCGGGTTGACCTTGTCCACGCCGATCTTGGCGTGCGCGGCGCTGCCGTGGTCCGTGATGACCAGCCAGTCCATGCCGTGCCTGGCGCCCTGCCTGACCTGGTCGACGACGCGGTACTTGCCGTCGCTGCTGTACTGCGTGTGGATGTGGTGGTCACCGGCCAGCCAGAGGAAGCCATTGCCCTTGCTCTTGCCCTGCCCGCTCCCTCTGCGGTCACCGGCCGACGCCTGCGCGGCAGCCGACGCCTGCGCGGCAGCCGACGTCTGCGCGGCGGCCGTCCCCGTCGCCGCACCGCCGAAGACGCCCACCGTGGCCAGCCCCGCGCCGAGCAGACCCGCGCGGCGCAGCATGGAACGGCGCGACTGCTGTTCGGGGCTCAGGGCCTCGTCGGGTACGGACGTGTCGAAGGCCGCCGGGAGCGGGGCGCTCTCGTGGTCATGGCTGTGGTCATGACCATGGTCGTGACCGTGCCCGTGTCCATGGCTGTGCCCGTGACTGTGTCCGTGCCCCATGTCGGCCTCCTGTGTACGGCGCCGCCGGTGCGGTCGCGCGCTATGGAGACTCGATCCGGAACATGAACGCCGGGCGACACGGGAGTGATCTCCGGGCGACTCCGGCACGGCGGGTCGCCGCCGTTCTTGCCGTCTCGCCAACTGCCCTTATCAGTCAGCCTAGTTGACTCCAGCCCCCTGGACGCGGCCGGCGGCATTGGTCAGCAGCTTGCTACTCTCTCCAGGTTCTTGCCTAGACGCCCTAGGAAAGACTCAGAATGGCCCGGAAAATAACGGAAAGTAACGGAAAGGGTTGCCGATCATGGCTCGTGCCGGGCTCACCACCGAGCGGGTCGTCGTGGCCGCCGCCGACCTCGCGGACGAGGTCGGCTTCGCACACGTATCGCTGTCCGCGCTGGCCAGACGGTTCGGGGTGAAGGACGCGAGCCTGTACTCGCACGTCAAGAACCTCGACGACCTGCGGACCCGGATCGCGTTCCTCGCGGGCGCCGAGATGATCGACCGGATCGCCGAGGCGGTGGCCGGACGTGCCGGCCAGGACGCCCTGGCCGCCTTCGCCGACGCCTACCGGGAGTACGCCCTGGAGCACCCCGGCCGGTACGCGGCCACCCAGATCCGTATCGACCAGAGCCTCGCGGCCTCGTCCCCCGCCTTCGCCAGAACCGCCGAGGTCACCTACGGGATGCTGCGCGCGTACGGCCTCGACGAGCCCGACCTCACCGACGCGGTACGCCTGTTGCGCAGCACCTTCCACGGCTACTGCGCCCTGGAGGCCACCGGCGCGTTCGGCGCCTCCCGGGACGTGCGGACGTCGTGGACCCGTGCCGTGGCCGCCCTCCACGTGACACTGGAACACTGGCCCCGGGAAGCAAGCACCTCGTAACGGGCCGCTTACGGCATGGCCCGGGTCGGAGCCGGAGGTACCCAGCGGTGGGTGCGCGGCGCCTGTGAACGTACGCCGTAGTCGCTCTTGAGTTCCTCCGGGATCGCGTACTGCATGACCCTCCCCCGGGTGAGCGAGCCCAGTTCGAAGGTGGTGAGCAGGCTGCCCGCCTTGTCCAGGGCCCATTCGCCGAGCGGGCTGCTGTCCTCCACTGTCTCCAGCAGGCCGAGTACGACGGGTACGGCCTTGGCCGCGGTGTCCCAGGGACTGCGCGGAATCTGGAGCCAGTCGGCGATGGTGGGGCCGACGAGGAAGCGGATGGTCGCGGGGACGATGGGGTCGAGGAGGGTGCCGGGGACCACATCCTCGTACATTCGCATCAGTTGGTTGTTCAGGCGGACTCCGTCCTCGGAGGGGCCGAGGTTGCGGGCGAGGTAGAGGTCGGCGAAGGCGCGGGCCTCGGTGAGGTTGTCGGGGGCGGCCTCCATGTCGCAGCCGAGGATGGAGCCCACGACCCGCCACGCGTAGTAGTAGGCCTCCGCTCCCTCCTCGCTCATGTGGATGCCGAGCCGGTGCATGGCGTCCAGGACGAGGATGGAGAAGCAGATCTGGCCGCCGATCATGTCTTCCTGGCAGAGCGGGACACCGTCCTTCTCGATGTCCCAGCGCCCTGTTTCGGTGAGGTGATGGCGTACGGCCGCGTGCAGCAGCCGGACCTTCTGCGCCGCCGGGATGAACTTGCTGCCCTCCTCGAACGCGTTGGTCTGCATGAGATACGTGACGAACTGGCCGGTGTTCGCCATCCGGCGTGACGGGTAGTCCATCGAGTGCGTCGAGGCCAGCAGTCTGGCGACGCGCGGCACCGCGTAGGTGGCGGGCATCGCCGCGAAGGACAGTCCGGTGTTGATGTGCGCGGCGTTGTCCATGAAGAAGAGCCGGGCGCGCTCCATGACGTCCCAGTCCACCCACTTCGGCGGCATGGCCGTGGCCTCCAGGAACGAGGCCGCCGACTCCGGCAGCCCGTCCGGGAGTTTGTGGCCCGCGGTGCTGAAGAACCGCATGAGGGTGTTGAAGTCGCGTACCTCCCCTCGTTCGAACATGTCGGCCACGGTTTCGTCGGCGAAGGGGTCGCCCTGGTTGCGCAGTTCGTCGAGCGTCGTGTCGCAGTAGTGCTTCCGGGTCTCGGTCGTCACGGTGTGCTCCTCTGTGGCGTGCGGGAGGGGACGGCGGCGTGGGCGGCGTGGGCCGCGTGGGCCGGTGTCGTTCGTAGGTGAGTCAGCGGGTTCACAGCGTCCGGTCGGCCGCCGACGTGGCCAACTCGGCCAGCGCCGCGCGTGCTTCGAGCGGCAGCGGCACGGAATCCAGGGCGCCGCGAGCCTCCGCCATCCGCTCCGAGATCATTTCCTCGATGCGTCCGCGTGCCCCGCACTCCTCCATCAGCCGCCGCACCAGTGCCGCGTCGGACTGGTCCAGTACGGGGTTGTCGAGGGTCTTCTCGAACAGCCGGCGGGCGTCGGGGGTCAGCAGGGAGAGGGTCGTGGCGAGCAGCGCGGTGGGTTTGCGGTCCCGCAGGTCGTCCAGGTTCGACTTGCCGGTCACGGCGGGGTCGCCGAAGGTCCCGATCAGGTCGTCGCGGAGCTGGAAGGCCTCGCCGAGCGGCAGCCCGTACGCGGTGAAGGCCTCCATCACCCGCCGGGGGGCGCCGCCGAGGGTGGCGCCCATGTGCAGTGGCCGCTCCACCGTGTACTTGGCGGTCTTGTAGCGGGCCACCTCCAGCGACTCCGTGACCTCGGGTGCGTCGCTGCCGGTGCGCAGCACCTCCAGGAACTCGCCCGCGACGGTCTCGCGCAGCAGCGTCGACCAGAGGGGCACCGTCCGGGCCACGTACGCGCCCGGCAGCCCGCAGGTGGCGAAGACCTGGGCTGCGTAACCCATCAGCAGGTCACCGAGCATCATGGCGAGCGCGGCGGACTTCTCCTGCCGCGCGTGATCCGGTGACAGGGAATCCGTTCGTAGGGAATCCGCTCGTAGGGGGTCCGTTCGTAGGGAATCCGTCCGCAGGGGATCCGTTCGCAGGGACTCGTTCCACACGGAGTCGCGCCGCAGGGAACGGCGTCGTACGGAGCCGGGGTACGGGTTTGCGGTCCCCCATCCGCGCGCGCCGGCCTCGGCGAAGGCGACGTGGGCGGTGGGCACTCCGTGCCGTAACCGGCTGTCGTCGATGATGTCGTCGTGTGTGCAGGCTGCCGCGTGCACCAGCTCCATGGCTGCCGCCGCCCTGATCACCCCGTCGCAGTCCGGCTGGCCGGCGGCCCGCCAGCCCCAGTACAGGAAGGCGGCGCGCATCCGCTTGCCCCGGGTCAGCGAACTGCGCAACTGGGCGCACAACGGCGCGAGTTCGCCGGAGAGCCGCACCAGCTCGGCCTCCTCCTCGTCGACCAGCCGGTGCAGGTACGTGTCGATGCGCTGCCGGAACGTCAGATCGTCATGCACGAGACGGCACCGTCGTCTCCGACCGCGCGGCGTCCACAGTGCGTGCTTTCCGCTCTCCGGCCCTGCGGGCCATCAATTCCAAGTAGTTCTCGCTGTCCGCGGCGGTGACCCTGCGCGCCGCGAGTTCCCCGCGCACCTTCAGGTCCTGCACCCCGTCCGTGACCAGTTCACGCAGGTCGGAACGGCGCACCGCGCCCTCACTCCGGTCTGCGGCCTGCCGCACCTGGTCGAGCGCGAGATCGACGGCTCCCAGCACGAGCAGGCCGACCTGTTCCAGGGCGCCGAACGGATTCCAGGGCGTCTGCCGGGACTGCGATTGCGCCTGCCCCTCCCCCTGCTGCGATTGCCCCTGCTGTGCCTGATCCTGCGTCTGGTTTCGCGTCTGGTCTTGCGTCTGATCCTGCGGTTGTTCGGTCATGTCAGGGCCCCTCTGCCGACAGATCGTCACGAGGCGCTCAGTCAACCGACAGGAAATGCGGCTCTGTCCGCCTTTTGCCCCTCCGTCCCTCGTCAGAGAAGTGCAATTACCTCTCACGGGTGAGCTGTTCCCTCTCGGAGTGTGCGCCGGAGCGCGTGGCGGAAACACCCCCTCCGCTCTCCGCCCCACACGCCCCGTGAACCACTTAGACTGGAAGCTTCGCCAGTTCACGTGCCGCCCTGGGGGGAGGGAGCGGACCAATGTCCCAACCACAGCTCCGGCGCGGCCCGTTGAGACGCGACCCCGAGCCGCACGCACCGCACGGACCCCGGCCCGCGCGCCTCGTGCGCTGGCTGGGCGGTTTCGGCGCCGTCGCCGCCGGTTACGCGGTGTTCCAGTCACTGGTGGGCATCCTGCCGGACAACATCGGCGGCCAGTCCGCGCGGTACGGCATCGCCGTGGTGAGCGGACTCGGTACGGCCGTCGCGGCCTGGCTCTCGGCGGCAGTGCTCCGGGCCAGAAGCGAGGCCAACCCGCCCGCGCTGGCCGGGCAGTCGAGGACGTCCGGCACGGGTGCCATGGCGGGCTCCGGCCCCCTCCCCGGCGTCTTCGCCGCCGCGTACGGCGCCCTCGCCGAACAGATCTGCGTGGTCGACGACCCCGTACGCGGGCGGCTCACCGGCTGGTCGCACTCCCTCGGTGAGAGCGGCCCCGGCCGGCCCACCTCCGTGGGCACCGCGTACGGCCTGCACATCATGCTCGACCTGGGGATGCCCGAAGGGCGGATCGGCGCGGGCGACCTGGTGGACACGCTGTGGCGGCTGCGCCTGGCGGACGGCGGCTGGTCGGCGCGGTCGCAGGGCTCCCAGGCCCGCCCGGAGGTGACCGCCCTCGTCCTGGGCGCACTGGCTCGGGCAGGGGCGTCGCGGGAGCGGCTGGCCGAGGAAGTGGCGTACTGCGAGGCAGGCTTCACCCGCGAACTCGACCGCGCGGGCCGTGAGTTGACGCATGTCGTGACGACCGTGCTGCGCGGTCTGCTGCGTGCGGCGCCCGGCTCGGAGGCGCTGCCTCTGCTGCGCGACGCGCTGGTGGAGGGCGCGGTCACCGACCCGCGCCGCGAGCACCGCCGCTGCTGGGGATACCGGCTCACGCCCCTGCACGGCCCGCCGTCCGCGCTGCACACGGCGCAGGCGGTGGTCGCCCTCGACCGCGCGGCCCGGGTCCTGGGCAGCGAGAGCGCCAACGCGCGTGCGGCCCGCGAGGACGGCGTGCGCTGGCTGCTGGCCTGCCCGGACGCCACGCACGACACCTGCCTGGACCTGTCCAACCTCCGCGAGGAGGTGCGCAGGCCGCGCACCGACGACCCGTCCCGCCACGAGGTCCTGAACGTACGGCACTTCACGGCGTCCTGGATCGTCCGCGCGCTCCTCACCCCCGGCGCCCGCGACATCGCGCGCGAGGACGGCGTCGAGGAGAGGTGGCGCGAGCTGCTGAACGGCGCGGCGAGCGCCGTGTGGGCCGGGCAGACCGACGGCATATGGACCTGGACCTGGGTCCGCGACGACGCAAGCGAACTGCGCCACCCCATGTGGATGACCTATCAAGGCCTTTCGGCACTGCGGGCTCATGCCGTATGGATGTACCAACCGAATGGTTGAACCGGGAGGAGCGTGCATGGGTGGCCGACAGGTCCTGGCGGCGCGGCGGTTGATGGCCGAGTCGTTGGACGGCGAACTGCCCGAGCACGTACGACTGTTGGCGGCCCGCTCGGTCGTTGCCGAACTGGGCTCTCCCGACCGCCTGTTGGAGCTGACGGCCGAACTCGCCTCCGGTGAGGGAGATCCGCACGGCTGCGCCCGGCTCTCGTACCGCCATGTCCTCGGCTTCGACAAGCTCCTGCTCATCGACGGCGGCCCGCACCACATGCTGCGCGCCCATCTGTGGCATCCGGGGCGCGGCGCCGTCGGCAAGGAGGACATCCACAACCACCGCTCCTCGCTCGCCTCCTCCGTCGTACGGGGGCGGCTGGCGATGGAGTTGTACGCGCCCCGCGGCGACGGCGGTATCGAGGCGGACCGCTACCAGGAGTCCCTGGCGGACGACGGTTCGGCCGACTGGCTGCTGGAGCGCACGGGTCCGGCGCGGCTGCATCTCACGCAGGTCGCGGAGTACGCGGCGGGCAGCACGTACGCCCTGCCCGCGCACACCCTGCACCGGGCGTGGTGCGACGCGGCCGAGCCGACGGTGACGCTCTTCCTGGAGACGGGGAGCGGGCGGCGGCGGCACACCGACGTGTTCACGGCGGCGGGGCCCCACCCGGGGGCCGTACCGAAGGTGCCGATGGACGTGGACGACTACGTGAGCGAACTCGCCGCGCTTGCGGAGTTGCTCAGAAGCTCGTAAGGGAACTCGTGAAGTAGCTGCAGTCGCTCAGAAGCTCGTACGAGAGCTTACGAGCATGCCTGTGAGGGCCTGGCGCACGATGTCCAGGTTGTACTCGTCGATGTCGACGGTGCGCAGCTCGTCCGGACTCAGCCAGCGGTGGGCCTGGTCCGGCTCGGGGAGCGTGATGTGCTGGGAGAGGGGCCTGACCATGAAGTTGTCCTGAAAGTTCTTGACCTCGTGCCCGCGGTACTCGCTCACGAAAGACGATTCGCCGACCTTGCGAACGACCTCGCCGAGCAGCCCGGTCTCCTCCTTGAGCTCCCGCAGCACGCCGTCCTCGGGGTGCTCGCCGGGCTCCAGCTTTCCGCAGGGCACGCCCCACACCCGGGGCAGGAACCGCTCGGTCTCGCTACGGCGCACCAGCAGGACAAGGCCCTCGCGCATCACGACGGCCGCGGCCAGCCGCTTGTTACCGGGAATGTCGTCCATGCTTCCTGGTTCCCTCGCCGGTCGGAGTCCACAGAGCCTTATACCCACGAAAACATCAACGCTACCAGGAAGCCCGCACGGGCGTGGCCGCTCTCGGCCAACCGGGACGGAACCGGCTAGACCAGCGCCTGGACGTCGCCGTACGTCGGCGCGGGCCCCTCGACGGGCAGCCCCGCCCTGATCAGGGCCGCCGCCTCCAGGGCCGCTCCCAGGGCGCGCCGGTAGAGGAAGGACCCGAGGCTGACTCGGCGGACTCCCAGGTCGGCGAGGGTGGCGACGGTCGGTCCCGAGGGCGAGTAGAGGATGTTGAGGGGCACGTCGACGGCTTTCACCAGGGCGGCGATCCGCCCCGGCGCGTTCAGACCGGGTACGAACACGCCGTCGGCGCCGGCTTGCTGATAGAGGTCGAGACGGCGGACCGTCTCAAGTCCGCCACCGTGCCCTCCACCGTCCCCTCCACCGTCCCCTCCCCCGTTCGGGCCTCCGTTCGGGCCTCCGTTCGGGCCTCCGGTGCCGTCTCCCAGCCAGTGGGTGTCCGTGCGGGCGTTGACGAAGAGCCCCGGTACGGCGGCCTTCACCGCGGCGATCTTCGCCGCGTGGAGTTCGGCGGGGGCCAGGATGCCGTCGGCGCGCCCGTCCTCCAGGTTGATGCCGACGACGCCGACGGCGGCGAGTTCCCGGGCCACCTGGGCGACCTCGGCCGGGTCGTCGCTGAACCCGTCCTCGGCGTCGACCGAGAGGAGGAACGGGCCGTCGCTCAGCGCCAGGGCCAGCGAAAGCGACGCGTCCCGGGTGGCCGCCGAACCGTCGCGCAGGCCGGCGACCGCGGCCACTCCCAGGCTGGTCGTGCCGATCGCCGGGAAGCCCTGGGCGGCCAGGGCCACCGCCGACGCGTGGTCCCAGGCGTTGGGAAGCAGGAGCGGGGCGTCGGCCCGGTGGAGTGCGGCGAAGGCGGATACTTCGTGGGGAGCCATGCGGCAAGGCTAGGCGCGGAACGCTTCGGCGCCGGCCGAAGCGTTCCGGGGTTCGGGACCGGCCTCAGGACAGGGTTCGGGGCAGGGTTCGGGGCAGGAGGGCGCGGGAACCTTTCCGGCCGTGGTCAACCTCCCCTGGTCCACTGCTGGTTGGTCGCTCCGTTGCATGTGTACGTGATGAGCGCGGCGGAGTCGGCGGTGGACGCGCCGTTCACGTCCAGGCACTCGCCACTCGCCCGGGACGTGATGGTCACATAGGAGCCGGTGATGGTGAGCGACCACTGCTGGACGGTCGCCGAGCCGTCGCAGTCCTCCTGCGTGACACTGCTCGCGTTCTCCTGCACGCACAGGGAACTGCCCCGCACCGCCAGCTGGTAGTAGCCGCCTCCGACCGACTTGAACCAGTACTTCTGGTTGGTGCCACCGTTGCAGGTGTACTGCTTGATCTGGGCGCGCGCCCACAGCGACTGGCTGGTGACGTCGGCGCACTTGGAGGAGTGGCGGGCGATCAGCGTGTTGTACGTGGCGCTCGTCCCGGAGACGGTCCCGGCGGCGGTGTCGACGGTGACCTCCGGCGACCAGGACATGGACATCGTGGTCGAGCTCGGGAAGGCCAGCGGCAGCCAGACGTAACGGGAGTCGTTGACCGTGCCGCCGAAGGAGTTGCCCCAGCGGTCGCCCAGGTAGAGGTAGGACGTGCCCGAACTCCCTTGCACGGGAAGGACGTAGGCGGTCTGTGAGCCGTACGTCGTCGAGTCGCCGACGTTCGTCATCGCCGTCCAGGGGCCCGCGATCGACGTCGCCGTGGCGTACTGCTGCTGGTTGGGGTTCCAGCCCGTCGCGCCCGACGTCAGCATGAAGTAGACGCCGCCCCGCTTGAAGAGCGCCGGGGCCTCGCGGTGGCCGCCGTGCCAGGGGTCCGCGACCAGACCGGCGATCCCCGTGTAGTCGGCCGTCAGCCGGTAGATCTGCAGGTCGTAGTTCTCCCGGGCGGCCGAGACCATGTACCCCGCGCCGTCCGTGTCGACGAACACCGTGATGTCACGGGACATGTGCGTGCCCAGCGGCCGGAAGCTGCCCTGCCAGGTGTAGTCGCCGTCGACGGTGTCCGACACGGCGACCGCCGCACGGGCCTCGCCGTAGTCGACGCCGTTCTCCTTGTGCATCCACATCACGAACGTGCCGGTGGACGCGTTGTACATGACCTTGGGCCGCTCGATGTTCGCGGTCGCCAGCTCGGGGTCGCTCGCCTCGGTCAGGACGTGGTTGCGGAACTCCCAGTTCTTCAGGTCGGTGGAACGGTAGGCGTCCACGTACCGGAAGGTGTTGTCGGTGTTCCGGTTCTCGCCGAACCAGTAGTAGTACGAGCCGACCTTGACGACCCCGCCGCCGTGGGCGTGCACCGGGCTGCCGTTCGTGTCGGTGAACTGCGTGCCGGTGGTGACGGTCTGGGGCGCGGCCTGGGCCGGCCCCGCGGTGGCGAGTGCGCCGGCCAGGGCCAGACAGAGGGCGAGGAGTACCGCGTACACGCGTCTCATCTCAGGCACGCTCCTTCGGGGGTCGTCTCTGGGGTGGGTGGGGCCACAAAAGAAAACAGAACCGTTCGACATACCGCACAAGATCTGTCATCCCGAACGCCGAAAAGGTAAGGGCATGGCACGAGGAGGTCAACGGGTTGTGGAAGCGCGCGGAAAACCGCGTGCGGGCTCCCCGGCCGCCTTGCTAGCGTCCCCCTCATGAAGCGCGCCCAGAAGACGACGACGCCGGAGAGTGTCCCGGCGCGCTGACTCATGAGTTGGTCCGAAGCCCCGGGGCGAGTGCCCCGGGGCTTCGGCGTACGCGGTCACTCGCCCGGATTCCTTCCCGTCCGCCCCGTCCGCGAGGAGATCGCCGCCATGAATGCCAACGCCAACGCCCACGCCCACGCCCATGCCGATGCCCGTGCCCAATCCGACGTCAACGCCGACGCCGACGCCCGAGCCGACAGGGACGACCACGACGGCAAGGGGCGTGACGACCGGCACGATCACCGCAGACTCGGTCGCGAGCTCGGTCTGTTCGACACCGATCCGCTGATCGGGGCGGGGCTGCCGTACTGGCTGCCCGACGGTGCGGTCGTGCGGCACACCCTGGAGGAGTACATCCGCACCGAGGAGCGGCGCGCGGGGTACCGGCACGTGTACTCGCCCGTGCTGGGCAAGCGGGAGCTGTACGAGATCTCCGGCCACTGGGCGCACTACGGCGACGACATGTTCCCGCCGATGGACCTGGGCGCGGAGCAGGTCGTACTGCGGCCGAGCCTGTGTCCGCACCATGCGGTGATCTACCGTTCCCGCCCCCACAGCTACCGCGAACTCCCCTTGCGCATGGCGGAGTTGGGCGGCATGTACCGGGCCGAGCTGTCCGGCGTACTGGGCGGGCTCACCCGTGTGCGGGCGATCCAGCTGAACGACGCGCACATCTTCTGCACCCTGGACCAGGTGGCGCGGGAGGCGGGGGACGCGCTGGAGATGATCCGCCGGGCGTACGAGGCGCTCGGCATCACCCCCGCTCGCTACCGGCTCTCCCTGCCGGGCCCGGGCGGCAAGTACGTCGCCGCGCCCGAGTTGTGGCAACGGGCCACCGCGCTCCTGACCGAGGTCCTGGACCGCTCGGGGCTGCCGTACGAGGCGGCCGAGGGCGAGGCCGCGTTCTACGGGCCGAAGATCGACGTCCAGGTGGCCGACAGCGCGGGGCGGGAGTCCACCCTGTCCACCGTGCAGATCGACTTCCACCAGCCCGAGCGGTTCGGCCTGCACTACATCGGCGCGGACGGCGGCAAGCACCGGCCGGTCATGGTGCACCGCAGTGTCATCGGCAGCGTGGAGCGGGCCGTCGCCCTGCTCGTGGAGCAGCACGGCGGCGCCTTTCCGGCCTGGCTCGCCCCGACCCAGCTGATGGTCCTGCCCATCTCGGAGGCGGAACTCCCGAACGCCCTCGCCCTGACCCGTCGTTGCGCCGAGCGCGGGCTCCGGGCCGAGATCGCCGGACCGGAGCGCGGCACCCTGGGCGCCCGTGTCCGGGAGGCCCGGCTGGTCCCGTACCAGGCGGTGATCGGCGCGAGGGAGGCCGCCGACGACCTGGTCGCACTGCGGCTGCGCGACGGGCGGCGGCTGGGACCGCTGCCTGCCGAGGAGGCCGTCGACCGGATCGTGGCGCTGACCGACGCGCACAGCACCGCGCTGTGGGAGGACACCGCCTCGTAGGACGGTGCAGGACGGTTTACGGCAGTTGGGCGGGGGCCACGCGTGCGGCACCTTCGGCGGGGTGCCGCACGCGCTTCGGCTAGCGTCGTGACATGACCAGCAGCACCTCACCCGGCTCATTCCCCGGTACCGGCACGGTCGTTCTCGACGGCGGTATGTCCAACCAGCTCAGGGCGGCCGGGCACGATCTGAGTGACGCGTTGTGGTCGGCCCGGCTGCTCGTGGAGCGGCCGGAGGCGATCACCGAGGCCCACCTCGCCTACTTCGAGGCCGGCGCCGACGTGGCGATCACCGCCAGTTACCAGGCGACCTTCGAGGGCTTCGCCCGGCGCGGCATCTCCGAGAAACGTGCCGCCGAACTCCTCGCACTGAGCGTCGCACTCGCGCGGGAGGCGGCCCGGCAGGCCGGCGCGAAGGGTGCCCGCGGGCCGCTGTGGGTGGCGGCGTCGGTGGGCCCGTACGGGGCGATGCTCGCGGACGGCTCCGAGTACCGGGGGCGGTACGGGCTGAGCGTGGCCGAGCTGGAGCGCTTCCACCGGCCCCGTCTGGAGGTGCTGGCCGAGGCGGGCCCCGACGTGCTGGCCCTTGAGACCGTGCCGGACGCCGACGAGGCGCGGGCGCTGCTGAGGGCGGTGCGCGGGCTCGGCGTACCGGCGTGGCTGTCGTACAGCATCACCGGTGACCGGACGCGGGCCGGGCAGCCGCTGGAGGAGGCCTTCGCGGTGGCCGCCGACGCCGACGAGGTGATCGCGGTCGGCGTCAACTGCTGCGCCCCCGAGGACGTGGACGCCGCGGTGGCGACCGCCGCGCGGGTGACCGGTAAGCCGGTCGTGGTCTACCCGAACAGCGGAGAGACCTGGGACGCCGGGGCGCGTGCCTGGAGGGGCCGCGCCACGTTCGCCCCCGGGCAGGTCACCGGCTGGGAGCGGGCCGGGGCGCGGCTGATCGGCGGGTGCTGCCGGGTGGGGCCGGAGGCGATCTCGCGGATCGCGGCCACCCTGAGGGCCCTCCCCTAATGATGGGAAGGCAACCGCGCAGGCGTGGGACCGACTGCACCCGCGGCTGACCCGCCGGGCCGCTTGGCTCGACCACGACGGGCCTCTGCCCATGATCGAGGGCACTGTCGTCCGCCTGGTCGTGGAGAAGCTGCCCAGCGGCGGGGTCAACAAGCCCGTCTGGCTGTGGTGGTCGGGCACTGGCGCGACCGAACTGGATGTCGACCGCTGCTGGCAGTCCTTCCTCCGCCGCTTCGACATTGAGCACACATTTCGCCTGTTCAAGCAGACCCTGGGGTGGACCAGACCCCGGCTCCGCAGTTCGGAAGCGGCCGACCGGTGGACCTGGTTGGTGATTGCTGCCTATGCCCAGCTCCGGCTCGTCCGACCGCTGGCCACGGACCTCCGCAGGCCCTGGGAGAAGCCAGCCGAGCCGAACAGGCTGACACCCGCCCGCGTCCGCAGAGGGTTCAGGAACCTGCACGCGAAAACAGGGTCTCCAGCCAGTGACACTGTCGGGAATCTTGGTTTCCGAGGTTGTCGATCACGACGAAAGTGCCGGGCGAGCGATCCATTTCCACATCGCCACCGTGCGCACGCTCAGCACCACGGCGAAGGCGTCCAGCGCCGTCTTCGGGATTCGCACCTCCGCCGGCTCCCGCTCGATCCCTGCCACCGGGCCCGCTTCACCTCGTCGACAGGCCCGCGCCTGCCGTCGCGGATCAGCGTGACAGACCCCGCACCCCCCGCACGGTGTCACTCTGTGAAGCTGACAGGTGACCAGGAGCACGTCGCCGAACCGGCGCGACCGCCACTCACCGCGGCCCGCGCCCGGGAAATGACGGACGGGCTGCGCGAGGCGATGGACGACGTCCGGCTCTCCGTGGCGGTCCTCGCCGCCCGCGTCTGGCTCCCCCTGGGGCACAATGCCGGGAATGGGGTGTTCCACTTCCCCGGTGCCGGTCAGCGCCCGCACCGCGTCCACGCTCAGATTCGCGGCCAACACGAAGAACGAGACCGCGATGATCCGCAGGGTGGTCTTCTCCCGGGCCTCGCGCACGGCGTGCTCGCGGGCGGAGAACTGCCAGGCGGCCGCAGCGGCGGAGGTCACTTCGATGATCGAGTCTAGGCCGAAGCCGGCCAGCGCGGTGGAGGAGGCGCGGTGATGGCGGCGATCACCTCGGTCACGTTGTAGGTGATGGTCGCCGCGACGAGTAGCCGTAGCGGCGGGCAAGGACGTCACGCCCAGGCCCCGGTCGGAGCTCCATGAAGGGCGCGGACCTGCTTGAGGAAGGAGGCCCGCAATGCCGTACCTCCGACGGCCTCATCGTTCAGGCCGTTGAGGACTTCCGGCAGCAGCGTGACCGGTTCGCCCAGGCCGTCGTACAGGCCCACGCCGACTTCGCCACGCTGTGACTAGCGCCTGATCAGCCGGAAACCACCGCGGATACCTGCTGGTCACACACGTCAAGGCAGGTCGCGGGTATCCCAGCGGGTCCCGATCAGCCCTTTAGCTCGGTGGTGAGGACGCCGGGGCGGGTTGGTGGCGTGCGAGTTGAAGGATCTCGCGGATGCCCATGGCGAGGGCAAAGGTGGCGAACACGACGCTGAGGACGACGCTGTTGAGCACCAGTGCGAGGAGCGCTCCGGCGGCGGCGCCGGGGATGGCTCCAAGGCTGAGGTAGCTGCTGATGGATGGTGAGGCAGTGCCATTGCGTAGGTGGACAACGGCTCCGACGACCGAATTGGGGACGAACAACAGCAGGGATGTTCCGGCGGCGGTGTGCAGGTCAGCCCCGAAGAGCACGACGAGTGCGGGGACGGCGAGTAGTCCGCCGCCGAGACCGAGGGCTGCGGCCCAGGCGCCGATAACAATGCCGGTGAGCACGGTGACCGGGACGACGAACCAGACGCTGGCCAACAGCGTGGGAGAGACAGCGGCGTGACCGCCGAGGGGGTCGAGGCCGGCGGCGTCGAGGTAAAGCTTGGCGGCAGTGAGGAGGACCACGGCAGTGAACAACAGCCTCAGGACACGGTCAGGCAGGCGGGAAACGATGTCGGTGCCGAAGAACCCGCCGATGATTCCGCCGATGGTCATTCCGGTTCCGGCACGGAGGTCGACCGCTCCGCCAGCGAGGGCATAGACCGCGGCTCCGACGACGCAGACAGCGATGTTGGCGGTGGTCGCGGTGCCGTGCACCACTGCGCGGGGCAGGCGGGCGAAGCGGTCGAGGGCGGGCACGAAGAATACGCCGCTGCCTCCGCCGAACAGTCCACTGACCACGCCGCCGACGGCTCCGATACTCCCCGCGCCTGCGGCCCCCAAGGGGCTGCCGGTGGTGTGTTCGCTGTTGGAGCCCATGTGGTTCCCCTTCTCGTCGTCGGTCGTGTGAGGGCTTACTGCGGCTCTCGTACGACCCGATCGCACAGGCGAAAAAGAACCCTCAGGTCGTGGCACGGTTTCGTCTCCTGGTGGGCGCCGCAATGGGGCCGGTGACGTCGGGCCCGGCGGCGAGCCGGGCATCGACCTAAGGTCACGTAACCGATACTAACGCTGTAGAGGTTACATCAGCGGTAACCGTGCCACAGCACGGATCGGTTACTGCCGTAGTCTGGGGGTCATGACCGCAGTGCCTCATGTCCCCACTGCCTGGCTGGTGGAACTGGTGAACGGGTACGGCAACCGTCCCCGGGCAGCCGCGGCCAGGACTGACGAGCCGTATCCCGACCTCGGCCGCCTGGCCGATCTACCCGAAGCAAGCACTCTCGGAGAGGGGCAGCTGATTGGCGTTGCCGACCGTCTGTGGCCCCTCTTCGCCTCGGCAAACCCTCCGGAGAGGGCAGCGGCCATCAATGACCTCGTGGTCCGCTCCCGACTCACTCCATACATCGATCATGAGGCCCGGACACGCTGGTCGACATCGCTGAATGCGCCCGACAAGCTTGTGACGGCCGGCTGCGTCACGACCATGATGGAAGTCGTCGCTCATGGCGGCTGGCGTCGTCTCGGAACCTGTGAGGGAGAGGACTGCCTCGACGCTCATCTCGCCCTGCCTGGACGCAGCCGCCGTTACTGCTCGACCACTTGCCTCAACCGTGCTCGCATCCGCTCCTACCGTGCGCGCCGACGCTGAGATCCGCCGCCAGTCCAGATTCGATATCAGAGGACACACGGCACCATCCTGTAGCCCGACGATCCCGGCTGCGCCTATGTGACACACAGCCCGTTTCACCAGATGAGCGAGGCGCGCTGTGAGGGTGTGAGGCGAAGGCCTGCGGCAACGGGATGCCGCTGCTCCTGGCCGTACTGCTCGTCGTGGTGTGCAGCGGATGCTGCTCGATGGGCAGCGGGCGCTGGTGGCCGCCGTCGTGCCTGACGCTGTCGCGAAGCTTGGTTGAACGGCCTCGTGGAAGATCATCAGGCTGAATAGATGGTCCGCGGTGAAATGGTGTGCCAGGCTCGGACGCAGCCGTCGTTTCGCGTCAGGTCTGGGGCAAGTTGGTCGCGACCAGCTTGAGAACGATCATCTCAGCCTGCGGGATGGGTGGCGACACGCCAGGACCGGGGCCGGGGAATGCGCTGCCAGTCAAGGAAGCCCTGGAGTGCGGTGGGGTTCCGGGACTGCCGGGCGGGCGCCGGCGGTAGGTGGACGCCGATGCGTTCGAGGTTGACCGCGATGGCGGTAAAGACATGCTGGATGTGGGCTTTCTCTTCGCTCCGGTAGCGGCACTGGCGCATGCCGTGGCCGTTGACGAACTCGCTGATCGTGCTCTCGATGGCGGCCCGCAACGAGTAGCGTGAGAGCCATTCCTGGGTCTGCTGCTCGGTCCGCGACTCCGACTGGATGTCGTAGAGCTCACGAGGCAGGAAGGAGACCTTCCGGGCGTCGGTGCGGGTGCAGGCGCTCTTCACCGGGCACTCACGGCAGTCGTCCGGGGAGAACTCGGCGTTGACGTAGGGGGCGAGGGAGGGCGGTGTCGACCACCGGCGGCTGACCCTGCCCCGAGGACAGGTGACCTGCTGGGCGTCCCAGTCGATGGTGAATGCTTCGCGGTGGAAGACGGTGCCTTTGCGGGACTGGCGGGTGCTTCTGGCCCGGATCGGTCCGACCAGGCCGACGCAGTGCTCGCGGGCGACCTGCTGCTTGAGCGCGACGGAGAGTTAGCCGCCGTCGACAAAGTGCTCCTTCGACAGCAGGTTCCGGTCATGGAGGTTGGTCATGATGCCGGGCAGAGCCTTGGTGTCGTGGACGGGGGCCTTGGTGGTCGTGACGTCGGTGATCACGCTGGGGGTATCCGGGTCGCAGGTCTCGGTGACGTGCGCGAGGAAGCCCTTCCAGCGGGTCTCGCCGCGGCGTGCGTAGCGGGTGCTGATGTCGTAGGGCGAGACGATGGCGACCGCTGAGGGCGGCAGGCCGGCGTCCCCGGGCTCGCGCCACGTCGGCCGGTCCTGTGTGTCGAGGACGTAGTTCTGCACGAAGACCTGGCGCAGAGCCTGGACCTGCTCGCCGTCGCGGAGGGCGGGCAGGTAGCGGTGGACGTAGCGCAGAAGCAGGCGGGCGTCCTCGCCGGTCTGTTTGATCCGGGTCTTGGGCTTGGAGGGGTTCTTGCCGAGCCGGGCGGCGCGCCCGTAGCGCTTGCCCCAGTCCTCGGTGACCAGGGCGACCAGCTCGTGCGGCGCCCGGCGGGCGAGTTCTTCCAGAGCGGCGCGCATGGCCTCGGTGACCAGCTCCAGGCGGGTCAGGTCGCGGACAGCGGCCAGGACGTGGGTGGAGTCGGTGCGCTGCCGGCCGCGCTCGCGGACCAGGCCGACGGCCCGGATCTTCTCCAGCGCCAAGCCGAGCAGCTTGTCGGCCCGGCCCTCCTGGGCCAAGCGCTCGCAGAAGTCGGCCAGGACGCCGTGGTGGAAGCCGGGGTCCTCCAGCTCCATGGCCAGGGCGTATTTGAAGTCGATGCGGTTGCGCACGGACTCGGCTGCCTGCCGGTCGGACAGCTCCAGCAGGAACTGCAGGACGGACACGGTCGCCAACTGGGCAGGTGACAGACCCGGCCTGCCATCCCGCGGGTACCACTCCTCGAAGTCCTCATCGCTCCACAGGCCGTCGAGGTGGTCACGGATGGTCATGGCCGTGGTGCCGCGCGGGTTGCACGCCCGCGCCACCCGAACGGTCAGTTCCGGGACCACACAGCCGGTACGGGCACGGACACACATCTCGGACCTCCGAAATCGTGGGCGCCAACCCTCCCACCCGTCCGGATCACGAGGACCGTGGTTCCTGGAGCGGCTACCACGAACGGGTGAACGTCTTCGACGCACCAGTCACGACAACAACTCCAACACCAGAGAGCACGAACGATGCGTTCGCCCAACGGTCACCGGACCGCTGTCGCGTTCTCCATCGAGCCACCGGCCTGTTCACTGGGTCCCTGAACAGCGGAAATGGATCGCTCGCCCGGCATCTTCATCGTGATCGACAACCTCGGAAACCAAGATTCCCGACAGCGTCAGGCTCTAAGGGTGGCCCGTAGCTGCTGGCGACGGGTGAGATGATTTTGCCGTGGCTGGTGTGATCACGGCGTCGGTGCCGTCCTGGACAGTCCCGTTCATCGGGCTGAGTCCGCGTCAGTTCGGCAAGCTGAGCACAGCGTTGTGGCGCGAGGGCGCGGATCCGGTCCGCAAGGGCCGGCCGTAAAGCCTGCCTGTGGCAGGACCGGGTCCTGCTGGTCGCCGCGTACTGGCGGACCAACCTGACCCTGCGCCAACTGGCGCTGTTGTGCGGGGTCTCCCAGTCCGCGGCCGACCGGATCGTCGATCGCCTCGGCCCGGCCCGGCGCCGGCGCTGCAGCCACGTAGACGCTTCCGCCGTGACGCCGTGCTGATCGTTGACGGCACCCTCGTCCCCACTCGCGATCACACGGTCGCCGAGCAGTCGAAGAACTATCGGTACACGACCAACCACCAGGTCGTCATCGACACCGATAACCGGCTGGTCTTAGCAGTTGGACGGCCGTCGCCGGGCAACCACAACGACCGCAAGGCCACGCGATGAGCGGCAGCCCCCGTCTGCACTGACTCGAAGATCAGATATGGGACAAGCCTTGGTCACGGTCCGGATCGGTAGTTATTCGTCTGTGTATTGCGATCGCCCACCTGAACGCCTTGGGCGCCATAGATTTGCACCGCATATTTCCCGCGTGACGCCCCATCTGGGTCAGCGGCGCTGAGCACCGCAGACGCGGACGCCAGCAGCGCATCGTCCTTCTGGACATCTGCCTGCTGCAGGTAGGTCTCAAGAGCTGGCCTCCAGTTGTCGGGGTCCTCCGTATATTCCTCCACGGCAGCCTGGGCAGGCCTCCTGCCCGCCAGCCGACGCCTCAATGCCTCACGAAACCCGTTGTATGAGTCCATGACGGCACTGCTGGCTACCTCACCACTGCCCTTGGCCGCCCCCACCAAGAGCGCTCCCAGTATCAGAGATATCGGATCCATTTGGCGCGCCTTCCTGTACCTTGATTTCTGCCGGTGTTCGACGTGGCTTTATATGTTCAGGGAAGTGCGGCAAAAGGTCTGCCGCCTTATAGATAGAGATCGGCTCGTCCACGGCAGCTTGGGTGAATATGGCACAATCCTTGCCGCCCAACTCAAATATCCAGTCCAGGCAGCTTCCGCATGGCGCCCAACCCCGCGGAGACACGACGAAGAGCGCTACGGCGCTCTTACCGCCACCGGCGACCAAGGAACCCAGGGCGTTCGTCTCCGCATGGATGTCGTGGCTCCGGAACCTGTGCTCTACGTTGCATCCGACATATATGCGTCCACACTCGTCCACTACAGCGCAACCGACCGTGGTGGTGCCGTAAATCCATGCATTGCGCTGGCAGCGCCATGCATGGCAGGCCATCAGGTCCTGGATAGGTGGTGTGAGCATGGTTCTCCTGATCAGTTCCGGACGGCAAGATCGACGTATTCTGCGACTGTGGGTTCCGAAGCCAATAGGCTGGCCAAGGCGGGCATGAGTTCTGCCCTAGGCCACCCCTGGGCTTGCGTCCGCGGCACCGCGGCCACTGCCCTTCGAGCCAGCTCACGTAGGTTTGGGTCGCTAAGGTTTAGATCGCATCGTGCCAGTGTGGTGAGGGATTCCCGAATCACCCAGGGGTGGGCATCCGCCAACAAGGCAAATATCTGTGCGCATTCTCCGTCGCCGATCCGCCCCTGTGACAGGCCCAAGTCGAATTGAGAGGCCACCGCCCATCGGATCCCCTCATCGAAAGAGCCGAGCAGATCCAAGACAAGACTTTCCCTAGCCTCTTGGTGGGCACTGCCGAGCAGGTATGCTGTGATGTCCTCGATGGTCGAGTATCGTCCCTTAGAATCTCCACTGTTCGGCGTTTGGGATACGTTAGGTACAGGTGGTTCTTTCTGCTTCTGCAGGTCTAGGTCCAGGTTTAGTAGCTCAAGATTGATTCTCACGAGACTCGAATCGGCCGTGAGTAGAGTTTCGGGATTTAGACGAGTTGCGCTTGCATGATTATTCTTGATCTCGTTGAGGAGACTCGGCTGCAAAAGGCTGGAAATGTCGAAGTGGCCGATGGGTTCAATCCATGCCAGAACGAGGCTCAAGAATTGTGCATCTTCGTCATGGAGCGCCTGCAGGAGTCGCCTAGTGTTCTCAATTTCCGTCAGGCTGCCTTGGGCTAGTGCCAGCAGGCACGAACTAACGAGCTTTCTCTTGATCCATGGGTCTTCACGGTCGAGCGCCGAGTCGACCAGTGGTTGCAGTCCAGTATGCGCCACGCACAGGGTTGGATACCTAGAATGCTGCCACAACACTTGAGGGTGTGAATATGTGTAGACATCTTTGGTGCTGTTGCGCAACAACTGTGCCGTTGAGTGATTTGCTGTCGTAGCGATGGACAGCATGACGCTGAAATTTTCCGATGCACGCGCCAGTTCAACGAAGTTAATGAATATTCGGTCTACCACCTGGCCGCCCGCACCGGCGGCCAGCGTATTTCCTAGTGCATGACTGAATGCACGTCTCAACTGCCAGTTACCATGCTTAGCAATCGTGGGCGCCAGATGAAGGCATATGAGGAGATCTTCAACGGGGCCGGATGGCCTGAAGGCTCGCCTGTTCATTTGTTCCGCGACTGCATTGACAATTCCGGCATGCTTGGATGAGGAAGCCAGACGAGCCACCAGCGTAAATTGTTCGAGAGTATTGGACTCAAAGTGGCTCGCGTCATCATTTATGGGCGGACCTGCTGGCGGACTGTAAAAATGGTTGTGTTGAGTATTGTGGTTGCCGAGCTGTACGAATGTCGGGCGGTTCGGTCTTTCGGGCATGGGAGACCTCTAGATCGCTCAGGCCTGCGTAGCGGGATGCGTCGCCGTTAGAAGTTTCGCTGGTGAACTCCTACTTCAGCGCTTCGATAACTATTTCTAGCAGCCCCAGTACAGAATCAGCTGACAATCTGGATTCTCGTAGATCCTCTCGGACGTTCACCCCAGTGGGTGCGTAGACGGATGCTGGCGTCACCCTCGGCCTGCCAGTCATCACGAGAGTTGCCGTACATTCGGCATCACCGATGATGCGGGCTCGATGCAAGACGGTGTTGTCTACTTCATAGACATTTCCTGCGCTGTGTGACAGATCGGCGAGCATATCCAGGCGGGCCTGTCCATCCAGCACGAGGTTCCCGGGTGGGAGTGTTGCGCGTCCTCGCACGTATTGATAATGATCCATCAGCGGTCCGGCGCGAGAAAAGTCAAATCTTTCCTCGTGTAGCCCTCCAATCAGCACCCTCGACGCGAAGGGCCACACGTGATCATGTATGTTTTCAGTTTGCAGTAGTTCTGCGTCCCGTTCGCCAGGCTCCCAGATATGTAGGCGCAGGGCTATCCCTGAGTGACGTTCCAGAACCAGCTTCGTGAAACCATTTGCATGAATGGAACTCCTGCCTGCAACCGTCTCCAGCATGGCAGCGTTAGAAACGAATTCCTGCAAGTAGCCAATGAATTCTCGACGTTGGAGACACTCTAGGACCCCTGCCATGTGGTCCAGTCGAACGGAGTCGGCGATTGGATTGACACGCGAGATGATATTCAAAGGATCCTCGCATCTCTGATGCACGGTCCGCGCAGGCTTGGAGGATACCGGGCCAATGGTGAGGTGTGGAAGTACTGATACTGATACTGCCGCGAGCTGCGTGGAAGCAATCGATCTCTGCGGCTGGTGGTGTGGGCTCAACGATACCTTCGCCGCGGTCCATGCCTCTTTCCAGGCGGGGAGTTCGGTCTGGCCGGGTTCGCGGCGGTGCGGGATTATCAGGCCGTTGCCCCGGTAGCCGCCGTCCGCGATCACCGTGGCGCGGCCGACGGCGTCCTTCGCGCCGGACAACTCCCATGCCTTGCGGTCGTTGTGGTTG
>NZ_LIPP01000316.1:34796-42117 GCF_001418335.1 Streptomyces aurantiacus
AACTGACGCGGACTCAGCCCGGTGAACGGGACTGTCCAGGACGGCACCGACGCCGTGATCACACCAGCCACGGCAAAGTCATCTCACCCGTCGCCAGCAGCTACGGGACAACCCTTGGCCTCGGCCTGGCGGACCGTTCACCTCAGTACCCGCATGCGCGGTCCGGTGTCACCGTGCCGGGTCGGCAGCACCGTGCGGGGTTCCGCGTCTCCGTGCGTACAGCCGGTCCATGGCCGACTGGCTCTCGTCGTCCGCGGCGCGGCAGATCATCAGCCGCTGGTCCGTGTCGTGAAGTGGCACGAGGATTTCGAAATGCACTGAGATCGCGCCGACGTCGGCACGCCGCATCGCCTTGCTGCCGCGGCCAGGTGTCTTGACGTCCCGCTCGGCCCACAGTCGCGCGAATTCCTCATTGCCCTTGGTGAATTCCGTGATGCGTTCGATCAAATCCTGGTCCTCCGGATGCGCGGCCCACGCGGCACGCAGGTGGGAGATTCCCTCCCGCACGACGCGTTCGCGGTCGACATAGAACTCGCGTATCTCCGGATGCATCAGGCACAGCCACATCGCATTGCGCTGCGAGGGCGGCAGCGTGTCGAAATCCAGGAGCAGGCTCGCCATTTCGCCGTTCCAGGCCAGGATGTCGAAGCGGTGGTTCATGAGCATGGCCGGCAGCGGCGACAGGTCGGTGACCAGCCGGGCCAGCGGCGGCGCCGCCGTGGTGGCGGGCCTGTCGGTGGTGCGGGGGCGCTGCCGGGTCAGGTCGAAGAGGTAGGCGCGTTCGGCGGGGGCCAGCCGCAGTGCCTGGGCCAGCGCCTCCAGCACGTCCACCGAGGGCCGCAGCCCGCGGGCCTGTTCCAGCCGCACGATGTAGTCGATGCTGACCCCGGCCAGTTCGGCGACCTCTTCGCGGCGCAGTCCCGGGGTCCGCCGGGCCTGCCGACGCGCCGGCAGGCCGAAGTCACGCGGGTCCAGGCTCTCGCGTCGGGTCCGCAGGAACGCGGCCAGTTCCTGTGTCGCGTCCACGGTGTGGGTCATCATGCCCGGTCCAACCGTCAGGGTAGGACTGGTGTTCCCAGGCAGTTCCTTCCCTTACCTCCGGCTCGCGGTGGTCACAGGCTTGTTCCCGAGAACGGATCACAGGCAACGGGTCACAGGCCATTGATCACGAGCAGCTGATCCCAAGTACGGGATCACAAGCACAGGAGGACATGATGTCGCTCACCCTCGACACCTATCGGCTGCTGGGCCGCTCCGGGCTGCGGGTCTCCCCGCTGGCTCTGGGGACGGCGACCTTCGGCACCGAGTGGGGCTGGGGCGCCGAGCAGGACGAGGCGCGCAAGTTGCTCGACCTCTACGTCGAGCGGGGCGGCAACTTCATCGACACCGCCAACACCTACACCAATGGCAGCTCCGAGCGTCTGCTGGGCGAATTCACCCGCGACAACCGGGAAAGTCTGGTGCTGGCGACGAAGTACACGACACTGCGCCGGCCCGGCGACCCGAATTCCGGGGGCTCTCACCGCAAGAGCCTGTTCGCGTCGGTGGAGGAAAGCCTGCGACAGCTGAATACGGACTACCTCGATCTGCTCTATCTGCACGTGTGGGATTTCACGACACCGGTCGAGGAGATCCTGCGGGGCATGGACGATCTGGTCCGGCAGGGCAAGATCCTGTACGTGGCGATCTCCAACGCGCCGGCCTGGCAGGTGTCGCGCATGCAGGCGATCGCCGATCTGCGCGGCTGGTCTCCGCTGGTCGCGCTGCAGATCGAGTACAACCTGATCGAGCGGACCGGGGAGCGTGACCTGATCCCGATGGCACGTGAGATGGGGCTGGGTGTGACGCCGTATTCGCCGCTGGCCGGCGGGGTGCTCACCGGTAAGTACAGCCGTGACGACCTGGTCGCGACGAACGTCGCGTCCGACGACGGCACCCGCAAGAGCTTCAACTCCGCCTTGGGCACGGTCACCGAACGCAACCTCGCCGTCGCTGACGTCCTGAAGGAGGTCGCCGCGGAACTGGGCCGCACGCCCGCCCAGGCCGGGCTGGCCTGGACCCTGCTGAACCCCGGCGTGACGGCACCGATCATCGGCGCCCGTACCACCGCACAACTGGAGGACAATCTGGGCGCGTTGGAGGTCGTCTTCACCGCCGGTCAACTGGCCCGCCTGGAAGCGGCCAGCGCGATCGGGCTCGGTTTCCCGCACGAGATGCTCGCCGGCGACCACATCCGCAAGGTGACCGCGGGCGGCATGACGATCGAGACCCGCCGCTGACACCCGATCGGGCCCCGAGGGCGGCATCACCACCGCCGCCCTCCGGCCGCGTCCCGACCTCGCCTCACCTCGAAGGTGGGCGCGGGGTGTCCTGGATCTGCAGTGCCCACAGGGAGGTGTACAGCCCTTCGGATGCGAGGAGTTCTTCGTGGGTGCCGGTCTCGGCGATGCGGCCGCCTTCGTTCATGACGTAGATGCGGTCGGCGTTGCGGACGGTGGGCAGGCGGTGCGCGATGGTGATGAGGGTGCGTCCGGTGGAGTAGTGGCGCAGGGCCTGCTGGATGGCGGCCTCGGTCTCGTTGTCGACGGCTGAGGTGGCTTCGTCGAGGATGAGGACGGGGGGATCCTTCAGCAGGGCCCGGGCCAGGGCGAGGCGCTGGCGCTGGCCGCCGGAGAGGGCCAGTCCGCGTTCACCGACCGGTGTCTCGTATCCCTGTGGCAGGGCTTCGACGAAGGTGTGGGCCTGGGCGAGGCGGGCGGATCGGATGACGGCTTCACGGTCGGCGTCGAAGGTGCCGTAGCGGATGTTGTCGGCGATCGTGCCGTCGAACAGGAAGGCGTCCTGGGAGACGTAGCCGACGACGCGCCGCAGGTCCGCCAGATCCAGTTCCCGCACTTCCTCGCCGTCCAGGAGCACCCGTCCCGTCCGGGGGGCGTAGAAGCGGGTGAGGAGCTTGGCCACGGTGGACTTCCCCGCGCCGGTGGCTCCGACGATGCCGGTGCTGGTGCCGGGTGTGAAGTGCATCGACAGGTCGGCGACGGTGTGCGGGCGGCCGGGGTAGGCGAAGGTGACGTGTTGGAGTGTGATGTCGCCGGTGACCTGTCCGGCCTGGAGCGGGCGGCCTTCACCGACCGGCTCGGTGGGCAGGCTGTAGAGGTACTTCACCCGGTGCAGGGCTGCCTGGGTGCGCTGGAGCTGGTCGATGGTGACGCCCAGCGCGGTGAGTTTGAAGATGGTCTGCTGCGGAAGCACGTTGAGCACGCTGAACAGGTCGAGTGACAAGGTGCCGCCGATGGCCTTGCGCCCGCCGGCCAGGAGGTTGGCCAGGAACGATGTCGCGGTGATCGACAGGACCGTCTGTGAGTAGCCCGCCGTGAAGCGGTCCGTCGCCGTGCCGCTGAGCCGCACGGCATGGCTCAGTTCACTGACCCGCCCGGCTTCGTGTTCCTCTCCGCAGAAGCTCTTGACCGTCGCGCTCGCCTCAAGGGAATTGATCAGCCGGCCGTTCAGCCGCGCCCGGTCCTCACCGCCTGCCGCGTAGACGGAACTGGAGCGTTGCTGGTGACGCAGGGAGATCCAGGCGATGAGCGGCAGCGGCAGGAAGGCGATCCAGGCGATGTCGGGCGCCCCCACCAAGTAGCCACCCGCCATCATGGCCAGACAGGTGGCCAACTGGACCGCCTCGTGCGGGACGGTGGCCACGAAGGATCCCACCTGGTCGATGTCGCCGGAGAGCACTCCGGCCAGTCGGCTGACCCGCTCCTCTTCAAGGCGGCCTGGCTGCAGCCGCTGCACGTGCGGGTACAGCTCGGTGCGCATCTCGTGCTGCACGTCCTGCCCCAGAGCACGCCATGCGGTGTCGGCCCGGTAGGACAGAGTGGCCGCCATGGCACGCGCGACAGCGGCCACGCCGATGATTGCTCCCAGCTGCCGGGGCGCGCCTGCCAGACCGCGGGCCGTGAGCGCCGGACTCTCACCGCGGAAAACCACCACGGAGGCCCAGCCGAAGAGCAGATACAGCGAGGTGTCGGCGACCTGGCTGCCCACCGAGAGTGTGGTGGCGCGCGCGGCCCTGCCCCGGTGCCGGTGTGTCAGCTCGGCACGGTGGCGTGCCCAGGCCTCGGGCTCGCCGACCTCGGGCCGGCCGACCTCGGACTCGCTGACCCGAGCCACGTCGGCAGGGGGGCCTGTGGTGCGCCAGGCACGCCTGACCAGGACGGTGGTGGCGGCTGCCGCGGCGCCCAGGCTCAGCAGCGGGCCGCGTAGTCTGCGGCCGCTCAGCAGCAGTCCCGCGGTGGCGGCGGCGGCCAACAGCATGTCGCCGGGGGGTGCCTCGCCGGGGCGGCGGGCAGCGCCTGCCGGGCCGCGCAGCACCGACCGCCCGGACGGCCCCAACCGCCCCGGCCGGCAGGGCTGTTCGGCCCTTCGCGTCGTCGACCGCCTGCTGCGCGCCGGTGATCGCTGCGTCGGCGTGGTGGCCTGTGGCCGGAGGGAGCGCAGCGCGGCCTCCAGTCGGCCTTCGACGTCGTGCCCGCGCACGGTGGAATCGTGGCGGATGAGGACGTGGCCGGTGACGGGGCTGGCCTGCGCGGTGGTGATCCCGGGCTGGCCGTTCAGGAGATCGACCAGCTGTCTCACCAGCCGAGGGCGCCCGGCCAGGCAGTTCGTGTCCCACCGCTGCCGTCCTTCGACAACCGACAGGGGCCGTAGTCCCGCCCACCCCTGCGAAGGCTGTCCCGCGTCCTGACGTGTGGCGTGTGCCATGCCGTACTGGTGCTCCTCATGCCGGTCCCCGCAAGGCGCGCTGACAGTAATGTTCCGCTTTCCCTTCGACCGGTGCCGGTTTTCAGGCGCGGAGAATCCACGAACAAATCGGAAGGCCGATTCTCGCGAGACGGGTGTTCACCCGGTCGGTGCAGCCTTGGCGGCACGGCCAGCCTTGACCTGCGCCTTCTTTTCGACGGGTGCCCGGTCACTCTTGGCCGCCATCTCCGCGGCGATCTCGGCGGACAGGTCGGTGAACTCCTCGCCGACTTCATGAGCCGCCTTCTTCATTTCGAGCGCGAGACCCACGGACGTTTTCACGGCGCCGCGAACCACCGGTTTGGTCAGACGCTTGACCACCGGCGCCAAGGCGATGCCCACGAGGATCGGAGCTAGGGCAAGAGGCATGACGATGTCCTTTCAGTGACACAACTGTGGGCCGCTGCACTGTGGGCCGCTGCACTGTTGACCATGCACGATCCCATGCCGAGCACACGGCCTGCGCCCGCCCGGAAGGACGGTGCGCGACTGCGGGAACCACACACTTGCCGCGCATGGAAACCCGGCTACAAATCCCGCAGATTAAAAACGTTCCACAGAAACGCCCAAATAAACAGGCAGGCACGAAAAGAATGATTATCGCGAATAAGCCGTAGTGCGCCCCGCGCGCCATCGTTTCGACGTGAATCACCAAAAGCTCTCCGCAATAATCACCCCTAAAGTAATCACCAACATTTCTCGTTTGCTTCGGCGTTATCCGGTTACGTTGATGAATGAGCGGCTCATCAGGGGCCGCCGAGACAAGGAGAAAACCATGTTCCTTCCTGCTGCCGGATACCAGTACAACCCGGCCTACGGCTACTTCCAGAACCCGGCCGGCGACCCGGACGTGGTCGTGGCCGCCTGGCGTGCGGCCGTCTTCACCGGCGACGAGCACTGACCGACGCAGACGCAGAGCCGGTCGGGCGCGGCTGAGTGCACATCAGCACGCACCAGGCCGCCCCGCCCGGCGCCTACATCGCAGAGCGGTCCATGAGGGCCGCCGAAACAAGGAGAAAATCATGTTCCTTCCCGCTTCCGGATACCAGTACAACCCGGCCTACGGCTACTTCCAGAACCCGGCCGGCGACCCGGACGTGGTCGTGGCCGCCTGGCGTGCGGCCGTCTTCACCGGCGACGAGCACTGACCGACGCAGACGCAGAACCGGTCGGACACGGCTGACTGCACATCAGCCGACCCGACCACCAGTCCGCCCCGGCCCCGCGCACCTGGGGTCGGGGCGGACGTCCATGCCTGACCGACCACCGTCTTGTGAAGGAACACCGTGACGTCTGAGGCCACTCCCCGCACCGCACGTTCCTCTCTGGTGGAGGACATCCACGGCCGTCGGGTCCCCGATCCCTACCGCTGGCTGGAGAACGGCCGCGACCCGGCCGTGCAGACGTGGGCGCAGGAGCAGGACGCGTGGTTCCACCGGCACCGTGACCGGTGGCCGGACCGCGCCGGCTGGGAAGCGGTTCTGGCAGAGGAGGCCCGGCGGCAATGGACCGGCTCACCACTGTGCCGCGGTCCCTACCAGTTCTACGAACGGCAGGAGGCAGCGGCGCCCCATCCGGTGCTGTGGGTTCGGCGCGAAGGCGAAGCGGCCCGCGTCCTGGTCGATCCGGTCCGGCTGGATCCGTCCGGCCGTACCCGGCTCGCGGCATGGCGTCCTTCCTGGGAAGGGGACCGGATCGCCTACCTGCTCTCCACGGCCGGCTCCGACATCAGCCGGCTGTGGGTCATCTCCGTGGACGACGCGACGGTGCTCGACGGACCCATTGCCGGCCTGCGCACCCCCTCCCTGGCCTGGCTGCCCGGTGGCGAAGCCTTCTTCTACGTCCGTGCCGACCACAGCCCGGATGACGAGCCTCTCTCCGCGGGCTACGGCATGCGGGTCCTGCGGCACCGCGTCGGGGCCGCACCGGCCGGCGACGAGCACGTCTTCGGTGACGGCGGACCCTCCGGGTATTTCGCCGTGACCGTCGACCGCCGCGGAATGTGGCTGGCCGTCACCACCGCGGAGGGATCAAGCGCCCGCAACGACGTCCACCTCGCCCCGGTCGCCTTCGCCGGGGAACCCTGGCACTTCCACCAGGTGGTCGACGGCGCCACCACCGCAAGCCAGTGGCGACCGCAGTTCGCCCCCGACGGCAGCCTGCACCTGCTGACCGACCACCAGGCGCCCGGCGGCCGCATTCTCACCTACCCGGGCCCTTTGCAGCACACCGGCCCGCACTCCTGGCCCGAACTGCTGCCCCACCAGGAGGGCCGACTGCTGGACGACTGTGTCTGGCTCACCCCCGCCGGCGGGAACGAGAGCCGACTACTGGTCCTCAGCGCCGTCGAAGGTGTCAACGAGCTCACCCTCCACGGCGAAGACGGCCGTCAGGTACACCGGGTGGACCTGCCCGGGCCCGGAGCCGTCTCCGCACTGCGCTCCCGCCCCGAGGGCGGCCCGGAGGCCTGGTTCACCTACACCGACCGCACCACCCCGCCCACCCTTTACCGCTTCGA
>NZ_LIPP01000317.1 GCF_001418335.1 Streptomyces aurantiacus
GCCCACGCCCACTCCTTCAACGCCGCGGCAGCCCAATACGCGGCCAACCGCCCCTCCTATCCCCCCGCCCTCCTCGACACCATCGAGCAAGCAGCCGACCGCCCCCTCAAGGACGCCCGAGTCGCCGACGTCGGCGCCGGTACGGGCATAGCGACCGCCCTCCTCCAGGCCCGCGGCGCCAAGGTGATCGCGATCGAGCCCGGCGAGGGCATGGCGGCCCAGTTCCGCCGGTTCCTGCCCGACACCCCGGTCGTCCGCGGCGACGGCGACTCGCTGCCCCTGGCCACCGGCTCCGTCGACTTCCTCACGTACGCCCAGTCCTGGCACTGGACGGCCCCCGCCCGCTCCTTCCCGGAGGCGATGCGCGTCCTGCGCCCCACCGGCGCGCTGGCCCTCTGGTGGAACAACTCTGCCGCTGACGTCCCCTGGCAGGCGGAACAGATCCGGCGCGTGGAGAGGTTCATCGGCGGCGACGTCGCCGAGAAGCGACGATCCGGCCTACGAGCCCGTACGGAGGACGTCTTCGCCGGCGCCCCGTACCTGCCGCCGTGCACCCGGCACGAAATCCGCTGGAGCCGGACCGTCCCCCTGGACACCCACCTGGCCAACATCGGCAGCCAATCCGTCTTCCTGGTCCTGGGAGAAGAGGCGACGGCCGCCTTCTTCGCCGAAGAGCGGGCACACCTCCTGGAGGCCTTCCCGAACGGCCTGGTGGAGGAGAACTACGAGCTCGTCGTGCTCATCACCATCCGCCCCTGACTCCCGCGCCGGTCCGGCACTCCACCCCGCCGGTCCGGCACCCCGCCCCGGCTTGACGACTCCACCACCGAGGCGCATTATTCATCACATGATGAATAACGCGCCGAACCCACCCGACCCCGTAACAGCGAACCCCGCGGCGGCGGACTCCGCCGCGGTCCACGCCACCGCCCTCACCGTCACCCGAGGCCCCCGCCAGGTCCTCCGCGGCCTCGACTTCGACGTCCCCCGAGGCCAGATCACCGGCCTGCTCGGCCCCTCCGGATGCGGAAAATCCACCCTGATGCGGGCGATCGTCGGCACCCAGGCCAAGGTCACCGGCACCCTCGACGTCCTCGGCCTCCCCGCGGGCCACGCCACCCTCCGCTCCCGCATCGGCTACGTCACCCAGGCCCCCTCCGTCTACGACGACCTGTCGGTCCGCCAGAACCTGGACTACTTCGCGGCGATCCTCGACCCGGGCCGCGAGGCCGCCGACCGCCGCCACGAGAACGTCACGCACGCCATCTCCGACGTCGACCTCACCTCCCACGCCGACGCCCTCGCGGGCAACCTCTCCGGCGGCCAGCGCAGCCGCGTCTCCCTCGCCGTGGCCCTCCTCGGCACCCCGGAACTGCTCGTCCTCGACGAACCCACGGTCGGCCTCGACCCCGTACTCCGCCGCGACCTGTGGCAGCTCTTCCACACCATCGGCGCCGACCGCGGCGCCACCCTCCTCGTCTCCTCCCACGTCATGGACGAGGCCGAACGCTGCCACCGCCTGCTCCTGATGCGCGAGGGCGAGATCCTCGCCGACGACACCCCGGACGCCCTGCGCGCCCAGACCGGCGCCGACACCGTCGAGACCGCCTTCCTCCACCTGGTCGACCAGGCGATCAAGGCCGGCAGCCACCAGCCCCGTAAGGAGTCCGCCCGATGAGTACGACCACCACCCCCCGTACGAGCCCGGCCGCGTCCTCCGCGCCGAGCGCGATCAACCTCGCCCGCACCACCGCCACCGCGACCCGGGTCCTGCGCCAGCTCTGCCACGACCCGCGCACCATCGCGCTGATGATCCTCATCCCGTGCCTGATGCTCCTGCTACTGCGCTACGTCTTCGACGGCAGCCCGCGCACCTTCGACTCCATCGGCGCCTCACTGCTCGGCATCTTCCCCCTCATCACGATGTTCCTGGTGACCTCCATCGCCACCCTCCGCGAACGCACCTCCGGCACCCTGGAACGCCTCCTCGCCATGCCGCTGGGCAAGGGCGACCTCATCGCCGGCTACGCGCTCGCCTTCGGGGCGGTCGCCGTCGTCCAGTCCGTCCTCGCCACCGGTCTCGCCGTCTGGGCCCTCGGACTCGACGTCACTGGCTCGGCCTGGCTGCTCCTCCTGGTGGCCCTGCTCGACGCCCTGCTCGGCACGGCCCTCGGCCTGTTCGTCTCGGCGTTCGCCTCGTCCGAGTTCCAGGCCGTCCAGTTCATGCCGGCGGTGATCTTCCCCCAGCTCCTGCTCTGCGGCCTGTTCACCCCACGCCCCGCCATGCACCCCGTGCTGGAGGGCATCTCCAACGTCCTCCCCATGTCGTACGCCGTCGACGGCATGAACGAAGTCCTCAAGCACACCGACATCACCACCGACTTCGTCCGCGACAGCCTGATCGTCGCGGCCTGCGCCCTCCTCGTCCTGACCCTGGGCGCGGCAACCCTCCGCCGCCGCACCACCTGACGCCGGCCGCGACGGGGGCACGTCCCGCCCAGCGGACACCGCAGCCCACTCCACACGCCCGGTGCGAGGATGGGCCCCGGACGACGCACCCCCGGAGGGCAACCGAACATGACCCAGAAAGTCGCAGTGCTCGGCACCGGCAAGATCGGCGAGGCCCTGCTCAGCGGAATGATCCGAGCCGGCTGGGCCCCCACCGACCTCCTGGTCACCGCCCGCCGCCCGGAGCGCGCCAGGGAACTCCAGGAGCGCCACGGCGTCACCCCGGTCACCAACCAGGAAGCGGCCAAGCAGGCGGACACGCTGATCCTGACCGTCAAGCCGCAGGACATGGGCACTCTCCTCGACGAACTCACCTCGCACGTCCCCGCCGACCGCCTGGTCATCAGCGGCGCCGCGGGCATCCCCACCTCCTACTTCGAGGAACGCCTCGCCCCGAACACCCCCGTCGTCCGCGTCATGACGAACACCCCCGCCCTCGTCGACGAGGCCATGTCCGTCATCTCCGCAGGCAGCCACGCCACCGCCGACCATCTCGCCCACGCCGAGGAAATCTTCGGCGCCGTCGGCAAGACGCTCCGGGTCCCCGAGTCCCAGCAGGACGCCTGCACAGCGCTCTCCGGCTCGGGACCGGCGTACTTCTTCTACCTGGTCGAGGCCATGACCGACGCCGGCATCCTGCTCGGCCTGCCCCGCGACAAGGCCCACGACCTCATCGTCCAGTCCGCGATCGGCGCCGCCGTGATGCTCCGCGACAGCGGCGAACACCCCGTGAAGCTCCGCGAGAACGTCACCTCCCCCGCGGGCACCACGATCAACGCCATCCGCGAACTGGAGAACCACGGCGTACGGGCCGCCCTCATCGCCGCCCTGGAAGCAGCCCGCGACCGCAGCCGCGAACTGGCCTCCGGCAACAACTGAGGTCCTCGCCCGGCCGCCGTGCTCCTCCCGTGCTCCTCAGCCCGCAGGCAGCAGCCCGATCGCCCGGTACGCCGAGTCCACTCTCGGCCGAGCCATCTCCCTGGCCTTCTCGGCGCCCGCCCGCAGTACCCCCTCCACATACGCGGAATCGGCGCACAACTCCTTGTGCCTCTCCTGTACGGGCCTGAGGAGTTCCACCACGGCGTCGGCGGTGTCCTTCTTCAAGGACCCGTACGAGTCGTATGCCCCGGCCAGCTCCTCCGGGTCCCCGCCTTCGCAGGCCGCGAGGATCTCCAGCAGATTCGAGATCCCGGGCCGGCCCTCCCGGTCGTAGGCGACGTCCCGCCCACTGTCCGTCACGGCCCGCATGACCTTCTTCCGTACGACGTCGGGTTCGTCGAGCAGATAGACGATCCCGGGGCCCACGTCGTCGGACTTCCCCATCTTCGACGTCGGGTCCAGCAGGTTCATGACCCGGGCGGCCACCCCGGGATGCGTGGTCCGCGGCACCACGAACGTCCGCCCGTACCGCTGGTTGAACCGCACCGCCAGGTCCCGCGTCAGCTCCACGTGCTGCGACTGGTCGTCCCCCACCGGCACCTCGTCGGTCCCGTACGCCAGGATGTCCGCCGCCATCAGCACGGGGTACGTCAGCAACGACAGCCGCACACTCCCGCCCCGGGCCCGCTCGGCCGCCGCCTTCTCCTTGTACTGGATCATCCGGCGCATCTCACCGTCCGTAGCCACGCACTCCAGCAGATACGACAGCCGCGCGTGCTCATCCACATGACTCTGTACGAAGACGGTGCACAGCTCGGGATCGAGCCCCGCGGCCAGCAACAGGGTGGCCGCCTGCCGACTGAGCCGCTGCACGCGCCCGGGGTCGTGGTCCACGGTCAGCGCGTGCAGGTCGACGACGCAGAACAGCGCGTCGGCCTCGTGCTGGTCGACCGTGCTCCAGCGCCGCATCGCCCCCAGGTAGTTCCCCAACGTCAGGTGCCCGGTCGGCTTGACCCCGCTGAAGACCCGCTTCATTCCGCTACCTCCTGGTCGAGGCCGCCACCACCGTCGGCCGGCGCTCCAGGAAGGAGAAACAAGAACGGCCGCCGAGGCGGCGGCCGTTGAGTACACGCGTATGTACGGCCGCCGTCAGGCGGCCCACCACAGCTGGGTGCACGCGTGTGTAGTCATGCCACCCACCGTACGCCTCCGGGGTGATCCACGGCCCCAAGTTGACACGCCCTTGCCCGCTGCGTAGTGTCCTCCGAGTTGTCCGACGTGAGTGCCTGCTTCGGTGGGTCCCCGGACAGCCATTCCGCACCAAGCACACAGCGATCGACGATCCGTCGTCGGTTCGTTTTGATGCGTGTTTGCGAAATGAGGAATCCGCGTTCGAAAGGGCGCAACCCCGATTAGCTCGGGGGGCAGGATTCCGCTAAAGTCTCACTCGTCGGAACGGCCCAACAGCCGGGAGGACACCCCACTTCGACTGGGAATCGGGCCCGAAAGGTTCTGATAGAGTCGGAACCGCCGGAAAGGGAAACGCGAAAGCGGAAACCTGGAAAGCACCGAGGAAATCGGAACCGGAAACGGTCTGATAGAGTCGGAAACGCAAGACCGAAGGGAAGCGCCCGGAGGAAAGCCCGAGAGGGTGAGTACGAAGGAAGCGTCCGTTCCTTGAGAACTCAACAGCGTGCCAAAAATCAACGCCAGATATGTTGATACCCCGTCCATCACCGTTTGGTGGTGGGTGGAGGTTCCTTTGAAAAAGTCCTGCCGGGCGCAAGCACGGTAGGCGCATCAGCGAGGACGCTGTGAACAGTCTTCCTTATTCCGGTCGACTGTTCCGCTCTCATGGTGTGAACCGGATTACCGGTGAACATTCACGGAGAGTTTGATCCTGGCTCAGGACGAACGCTGGCGGCGTGCTTAACACATGCAAGTCGAACGATGAAGCCTTTCAGGGTGGATTAGTGGCGAACGG
>NZ_LIPP01000318.1 GCF_001418335.1 Streptomyces aurantiacus
CTGGTCGAAGCCGTCCATGTCGCTGATGGAGTCGGTGGCGACGTTCTCGGTGAAGAGCTTGGTGACGGCGAGGTTGGCGCCTTGCAGGATCAGGAACGAGCCGAGCGTGATGAGGAACGACGGCAGGCCGGTGCGTACCAGCAGATAGCCGTTGAACGCGCCGATGGCGAGCGAGACGACGAGGGCCACGATGATGCCGGTCCATACGTTCATGGACAGCTGGAAGCTCCAGATGCTGGCGGTCAGCGCGGAGGTGGTGACCGCGACGCCGGCGGACAGGTCGAACTCGCCGCCGATCATCAGCAGGGCCACCGGCAGGGCCATGATGCCCATCACGGAGGCCTCGTAGAGCACGTTGGCCAGCGAGCCGGCCTCACGGAACGGCGAGGCCACCGCGAAGAAGAAGATGTAGACGGCGATCGCCGCGATGAGCGCGCCGATCTCCGGACGGGCCGCCAGCCGGCGGGCCAGTGACCGTGGTGAGGTCCGGCCGTCCTTGGGGGCGACCGGCGAAGCCGGCGACGAGGGACTCGTCGCCGGTGCCGTTGCCTGGGTCATGGGTGTCACCGAGTGCCCTTCGCGGCGAACTTCGCGATGTCGGCCACGTTCTCCTTGTCGACGAACGCCGGGCCGGTCAGCACGGGCTCCTGGCCACCCCCGCTGAAGTTGCCGTTGGTCTTGTAGAGCCACAGGGAGTCGACGGACAGGTAGCCCTGGAGGTACGGCTGCTGGTCGACGGCGAACTCGATGTCACCGTCCTCGACGGCCTTGACCATCTCCTTGTTCAGGTCGAACGTCGCTACCTTCGCCTTGCTGCCCGAGTCGTCCACGGACTGCACTGCGGTCAGGGCGAACGGGGCGCCGAGCGTGACCACGTAGTCGATCGACGTGTCCTGCTTGAGCTTGGCGTTGATCGTCGACTTCACCGACGGCATGTTCGTGCCGTTCACGTTGAGGGTCGTGGTCTTGCCCTTGAACGTCTTCTTCACACCGGCGCAGCGCGCCTCAAGGGAGACACTGCCCTGTTCGTGGATGACGCAGATGTTGTTCTTGGAGCCGAGTTCGTTGAGCTTCTCGCCGAACGCCTCACCGGCCACGAACTCGTCCTGGCCGAAGTACTCCAGAAGCCCCTGCTCCTTCCAGTCGTCGATGCCTCCGTTGAGGCCGACGACGGGGATGCCGGCCTTCTCGGCCTTGGCGACCGCGGCCTTCATGGCATCGGGCTTGGAGAGGGTGACGGCGATACCGTCGACCTTCTGGTCGATCGCGTTCTGGACGAGGTTGGCCTGCTTCGCCGAGTCGGGGTTGTTGGAGTACACCAGCTCGACGTTGTCCTTGGCGGCGGCGGTCTCCGCTCCCTTGCGGACGAGGTCCCAGAAGGTGTCGCCGGGCGCCGCGTGGGTGATCATCGCGATCTTCATGCGGGGGGTGTCGGCCTTGCCGGCGGACGCGTTGTCCGTGCCCTCCTCGGCCTTCTTGCCGCCGGAGTCGCTGGAACAGCCGGTGACTATCAGGGCTGCCGCGGCGGCCGCGGCGACGAGGGCGAATCTGCGGGAGCGGGGGCGAGACGTGCGGTCCATCTTTCCGGCACCTCACTGTGCGACAGGGGGAGGGAACAAGGGGCAGCGGTCCGGGCGGTCGCCCGGGACATTCGGCCCCACGGAAGGAAACCACAGGGCCACGGAGCGTCAAACCTCGGCTGTGCTGTTGGGAGGGGATGTAAGTCCCTGACAGACCCCACTGTCAATACTTTGTTAAGACATCACTGCACGGTTACGTGAGAATGTAAGTACAAAGTCTTGACATGGCTCGGTCCCGGTCTTAGACCTAGGACACACCGGTCCGCTGCATCCCGCACTCCCGGAACCCCGCATCCACCACGAGGAGCGACGCGTATGACCGAGCCCTTCGACCTGATCACCATGGGCCGCCTCGGGGTCGATCTCTATCCTCTGCAGACCGGCGTACCACTCGCACGCGTCGAGACCTTTGGCAAGTTCCTCGGCGGATCGGCGGCCAACGTGGCGGTCGCCGCCGCGCGCCTGGGGCGCACGACAGCGATCGTCAGCCGAACCGGCGACGATCCCTTCGGAGCCTATCTGCACCAGGCTCTCAAGGAGTTCGGGGTCGACGACCGCTGGGTCACCCCGGTCGAGGCGTACCCGACACCGGTCACGTTCTGTGAGATCTTCCCGCCCGACGACTTCCCGCTGTACTTCTACCGGCGGCCCAAGGCGCCGGACCTGGAGATCCACACCGACGAACTCGACTTCTTCGCGCTCCGGGCGGCGAAGATCTTCTGGATCACCGGCACCGGACTGAGCGAGGAGCCCAGCCGCTCGGCCACGCTCGCCGCCCTCAAGGCCCGCGACAAGGCCGGGACCACCGTCTTCGACCTCGACTGGCGCCCCATGTTCTGGAGCGGTGACATCACCGGGCCCGCCGAGGCCCGCCCGTACTACGCCGAGGCCCTCCGGCACGCCACGGTCGCCGTCGGCAACCTCGACGAGTGCGAGGTCGCCACCGGCGTCCGGGAACCGCGGGCCTGCGCCGACGCCCTCCTCGAAGCCGGTGTGGAACTGGCCGTCGTCAAGCAGGGCCCCAAGGGCGTCCTCGCCGTCCACCGCGACGGCACCACCGCCGAAGTACCGCCCGTGCCCGTCGAGGTGGTCAACGGCCTCGGCGCGGGCGACGCGTTCGGCGGCTCCCTCTGCCACGGCCTGCTGGCCGGCTGGGAGCTGGAGAAGACGATGCGGTACGCCAACGCGGCCGGCGCCCTGGTCGCCTCCCGCCTCGCCTGCTCCGCCGCGATGCCGACCCCCGCCGAGGTCGAAGATCTCATCACCTCCCGCGGCTGACGCCACCCCCCCTCGAACGGAGCCACCCCCTTGAGCATCACCATCCCCGACCTCGTCAGGGTGCGTGCCCGGCACCCGGAGGCCGTGGCCGAAGCGGCCGCCCGCCGCAGCCGGCGGCCCCTCGTCGGCGACAGCGGCCGCCTCATGATCGTGGCCGCCGACCACCCGGCCCGCGGCGCGCTCGGCGTCGGCGACCGCCGACTGGCCATGGCCAACCGCGCCGACCTGCTGGAGCGCCTGTGCGTCGCGCTGTCCCGGCCGGGCGTGGACGGGGTGCTCGGCACCGCCGACATCCTGGACGACCTCCTGCTGCTGGGCGCGCTGGAGAACAAGGTCGTCATGGGCTCCATGAACCGCGGCGGCCTGGCCGGCGCCGCCTTCGAGATGGACGACCGCTTCACAGGGCACCGCGCCGAGGACATCGACCGGCTGAACTTCGACGCGGGCAAGCTGCTGCTGCGCATCGACTACGCGGACCCCGGCTCGCTGACCACGCTGGAATCGTCCGCGCGGGCGATCGACGACATGGCGGCGCGCTGCCTGCCCGTGTTCGTGGAGCCGTTCATCTCCCGCCGTGTCGAGGGCACGGTCCGCAACGACCTCACCGCGGAGGCCGTCACCCGCTCCATCGCCATCGCCTCCGGCCTCGGCGGCACCTCCGCCTACACCTGGCTGAAACTGCCCGTCACCAGCGACCCGGACGACATGGCCGCCGCGCTGGAGACCTCCACGCTGCCCGCCGTCCTGCTCGGCGGCGAGGTCGGCAGGGACCAGGAGGGCGCGTACGAGAGATGGCGCAAGGCGCTGCGGCTGCCCACCGTCCAGGGCATGGTCGTCGGCCGGTCCCTGCTCTATCCCGCCGAGGGCGACGTGGAGACCGCGGTGGACACCGCGGTCGGCCTGCTCTGACCGGAGACCAGCCCGTTCTGACCGGAGACCGGAAGGACCACTCATGACCAGCGCACACCATCTGCCCGCGGGCAGGGCCGCGAGCGGCCCGTACGCCGTGGACGTCACACCGGAGAGCGCGGGCTGGGCCCACTCCGGCCTCCGGGTCCTCGAACTGCCCCCCGGCAGCACCCACCTGTTCACCGCCGGGGACAGCGAGTGGATCGTCATCTCGCTCGGCGGCGGCTGCACCGTCGCCGTCACCGACGACTACGGCCGCGACGAGTTCGCACTGCACGGCCGCCAGGACGTGTTCAGCGGTGTCAGCGACTTCGTCTACGTCCCCCGGGACGCGACCGCCGCCCTCGTGGGCCACGAGGGCGGCGGTCGCGTCCCG
>NZ_LIPP01000319.1 GCF_001418335.1 Streptomyces aurantiacus
CGGCGCGAACGGCCGCGACACCGGCTCGGACCTCGACTGGCTGGGCGGCGGCGGAGCCCGATGAGCACCGACGCCGCCCCCACGGGCCCGGCCACCCCCGCCACTCCTGCCACCCGCGCGACCCCGGCCATCTCCGTGACCTCCGTCGTCGTACGGCTGAAGCTGGCCCTGCTGCGCAACGGTCTGCGGCAGTCGTCCGGGCGGCGGGCCGCGTACGTGGCGTCGCTCGTCGTCGTACTGCTCTTCGCCGCACTCCAGCTCATCGGCCTGATCGCGCTGCGCGGCAACACGCACGCCATGAACGTCACGGTGCTGCTCACGGCCGTACTGGCACTCGGCTGGGCCGTGATGCCGCTCTTCTTCCCCGGCGGCGACGAGACACTCGACCCGACCCGCCTGGTGATGCTGCCGCTGCGCCCGCGCCCGCTCGTCCGTGCGCTGATGGTGGCCTCGTTGGTCGGAATCGGGCCGCTGTTCACGCTGTGCCTGCTCATCGGTTCGGTCGTCGCGACGGCGCACGGGGCGGCGGCGTACGTGACCGGCGTCGCCGCGATCGTCCTGGGGCTCCTCGTCTGTGTGGCCCTCGCGCGGGCCGTCGCGACCGCCAACCTCCGCCTGCTGACCAGCCGCAAGGGCCGGGACCTGGCCGTGCTGAGCGGTCTGGTGATCGCCGTGGGCGCGCAGGTCGTCAACTTCGGTGCGCAGAAGCTCGGTACGTCGGGCCTGTCCTCGCTGGACCCGGTGGCGGACGTCCTGCGCTGGGTGCCGCCCGCGTCCGCGCTCGGCGCCGTGGACTCCGTCAGCGAGGGCTCGTACGCCGTCGGGGCCGGCCAACTCGCCCTGAGCGCTCTGGTGCTGGTGGGGCTGCTGAGCTACTGGCAGCGGGCCCTCACCCGGCTGATGACCTCGCCCGACGATTCGACGCTGGGGGCCGCCGAGCCCACGCGGGACAAGGCGGGGCGCTCCGCCGGACTGCGCCGGCTGCTGCCCGCGGGGCGCACGGGCACGGTCATGGAGCGCAGCCTTCGGTACGTGTGGCGGGATCCGAAGACGAAGACCGCGTGGGTGACGTCGCTCGGGATCGGCTTGATCGTTCCGGTGTTCAACGCGTTGCAGGGGACCGGCTCGATCTACTTCGCGTGCTTCGCGGCGGGGATGCTCGGCATCCAGATGTACAACCAGTTCGGGCAGGACACCTCCGCGTTCTGGATGGTGGCGATGACGATCTCCTCCACCCGGGACGCGTACGTCGAACTGCGGGGCCGTGCGCTCGCCCTCCTGCTGATCACACTTCCGTACGCGACCCTCGTCACCGTCCTGACGACGGCGCTGCTCGGCGACTGGCCCGCCCTGCCCGAGGTGCTCGGCCTGTCCTTCGCGCTGCTCGGCGCGATGCTGGCGACCGGCGCCTGGTCCTCGGCCCGCTTCCCGTACTCGATCCCGCAGGAGGGCTACAAGAGCGCGGCTCCCGGGCAGGCGGGGCTGGCCTGGCTCTCCGTCTTCGGCGGCATGGTCTCGGCCGCGCTGCTGTGCGCACCCGTCATCGCCCTCACGATCTGGCTGAACGTCTCGGCCGACGGCGAGAACTGGACCTGGCTCCTGCTCCCCCTGGGCACCGCGTACGGCGCCCTCCTCACCCTGGCGGGCCTACACCTGGCCGCCCCCCGAACGGCCCGCCACCTCCCAGAAATCCTGACAGCGGTAAGCAAGGGCTGACCACACCGCCCCGCAGCACCTCTGGGGGCACGGGGAACTGCGCAATCTTTTAGCTTTGAGGCGCGCACGGAACGACGCAATCCGTTGCCTTGAGGGGCGCGCGGAACGACGCAGTCCGTTGCCTTGAGGGGCGCGGGGAACTGCGCAGTCTTTTGCTTTTAAGGGGCGCGGGGAACTGCGCGACCAGCCCCATCCGACCCGCACGCAAAGAACAACCGAATCAACCCGGCCCGCCGCCAGGCGACTAGTGGAGGATGCCGTCCAAGAACGGCTCAACCGCCGCCCGCCAAGCCTCCGGCTGGTCATAGTGCACAAGATGCCCCGCATCGGCCACCTCCGCATACTGCCCATCGGGCAACACCCGGACCATCTCCTGGGACTCGGCCCGCCCCAGATCCCCGTCGAGCCCACGCACGACCAACGTCGGGCACCGCACCTGGGCCAACTCCTCCCAGTGCGCGTCGTGCACCCACGTCTCCCGCGACTTGAGCATCTGCTCGGTCTCGAAGACGGGCCGCCACCCGTCCTCGTGCTCGACCATGACCTCCGCGTAGAACTCCCCGCGCGACGGGTTCGGCCGCTCCACCCAGGGATCGTCCTCGCCGAACCACTTCCGCACATCCGCGAGCGTGGCGAACGGAACCGGCCAGGACTTGAACCACTCCTCCCACTCCCGCTGCGAGGCACCCCCGAGCGCCGAGGCCCGCATGTCGCAGATGACCAGGCCACGTACGAGGTCGGGGCGTCTGGCCGCGAGCTGCCAGGCCGTCAGGGCGCCCATGGCGTGGCCGATGAGGACGGCCGGGGCGAGCCCCAGCTCTTCCAGGGCGGCCTCCGCGTCCTCGACGTACGCCCCGCGGGTGTACTCCGTCTCCGGTGGCTTCTCGCTCTGTCCGTGGCCCCGCTGGTCGAGCGCCACGGCCCGGTGCCGCTCGGCGAGCCAGCGGGTGGTGGACGCCCAGTGCGAGGCACGGCCCATGAGTCCGTGCAGCAACATCACGCCGGGCGGATGCTCGATCCCGCCCGCGGTCGTACCAGTCGTACCGGCCGTATCAGTCGTGCCGGCCGTATCAGTCGTACCGGCCGGCACGACTGATACGG